>JAGLSW010000001.1 GCA_023135565.1 Candidatus Aminicenantota bacterium
AACTTTTGTTTAAAAAAGCGAAAAGGCCCCTACCAAAGCTTTGAATCTTTATTTTCCTAACACTGAATAATTACTAATTGTTTTCTTGATTTATTCGCTCCAACACCCTGCCGAAAGCCCGGCGGAAAAGCTCGAGATATTCGGACCCGAAGGCGGTGGAAAGACAGCCCGCTCCCCTGGGGTCCATCACCACACCCTCATCGAGAAGACCGAGAAAAATGAGATGACGAAGCTCCTGCAGTTCACGGTCATGGGGTAAGGTTTCCCGGTAGTTAGTCACTTTCCCCGGTTCTCGCAGGAAGTGGAAAGCGAAGAGTGAACCCGCTCCTGTTACCCTGGCGGGAACCGAACTGTGCTTGTCCAACAGTTCCTGGAGTGATGCCCGGATTGAATCCCCCATTTTTTCCAACTGCAAGAAGGTCTCCTCGGTGAGTTGTTCTAATGTGGCTATTCCGGCCACAAGGCTCATCGGGTTGGCATTGAGCGACCCGCCATGATGAACCGGCGGCCGTCCCCGGTGTTTCACCGGATCGAAGAGGGACATGATTTTTTCGCTGCCGCCGAAAGCCCCCAGGGGCAGCCCCCCGCCCAGCATCTTGCCGAAACAGGCCAGGTCGGGCGTGATTTCATAGAATTCTTGTGCTCCCCCCAACGCCAGCCGGAAAGTAATAACCTCGTCGAAGATGAGCAGGATGTTATGTTTCGCACAAATCTCTTTTAGGGTTTGTAGATACTCCCGCTCTGCCGGGATCATGCCCGCAGCCCCCATTACCGGCTCGATGATGACGCAGGCCAGGTTGGCGGCGTTTTCCGGCGCTTCGATGACAGCGCGGCTTCCTTCAGGATCGTTGTAGGGGATAATCACCGCGTCGTCGAAAGTGTGCCCCGGGATACCTGCCACATGGGGGACGGGTTTTGGGTTTTTTGCCGGGCCTGTATCCGGCGAGTCCGGGTCAGGCCGGATACTGACGCTCATGATGTCATGGGTGCCGTGAAAAGCGCCTTCGGCTTTGGCTACTTTATGGCGGCCGGTGAAAGCCCGGGCAGCCCGGATAGCGTTCATAGTCGCCTCGGTGCCGGAATTGCAGAAACGTACCCGTTCGATGGAAGGCACCCTTTCACATAATATGCGGGCCAGGTCCACCTGGGGTTTGGTGGGACCGGGGAAGCAGGCGCCCAGTTCCAACTGTTCACGAAGCGCTTTCACCACATTGGGATGATTGTAGCCGAGGATGAGGCTGGTATGGTTGCCGGTGAGGTCTAAGGATTTCCTGTTATCGGCGTCCCACAGCCAGCACCCCTCACCCCGGGCGAAGTACTGGGGGTAGGGGAAGTAGTGGATAGTGCTGCGGCTGTCGCCTCCCGGGAGCCATTTCCGGGCCTCTTCGTTCAAGACTGCTGAAGTGGGCATAAGCCGGTGGAATTGTTCAACTGTTTTTTTATTAAGACTGCCGGTGAATTCTTTTTTTTTCATATCTTATTTTAGAAGGAAATAGGGATATTGTCAATACGGGGAAATGATAAGCCCCACCACGTGGGCAGGGGATAAGCGGCTTCGGCGCAAGGGGCAGCGGGTGAGCGCTTTTGATTCTAACTAAACAAAAGTTTTGATCAAACTT
>JAGLSW010000010.1 GCA_023135565.1 Candidatus Aminicenantota bacterium
CTTGACAAAGGGGTCCACTTTAGGTTACACAAATTTCACAGCATCGGCCATCTGTGCTCCTATGCCTCTATTGACAAAAAGTCATAAAGTCATGCACCGTGCATATTTCCATTTCGCATTTCGTTTTGCGCGTTTTGCGTGTGTATGAGAATGTTGCCATGTCGTAGAAATTGTAGTATAATGGAAGCGTGAATGTTTTTCCCTGGAGGTTGCAGTGAAAGAAGGATTAGATCAGGATAATCAAATGCAAGAAGCTGGTGAAGAGCAGCTTAACGAGCTGATAAAACAGGCAGGTAATGAGGCGCGTGCACGAAAAAAGGAAGCTTTGGCGCGGCATTTAAAGATGCTCCAGGCTGCGGTTGCCGAAGGTGTAGCTCGACGAAAGAATTCGCTAACCACATGAATGACAAACCCAGGCTAATTGTTGTGGCGGGGCCTAATGGTTCCGGCAAAACCACAATAACAGAAAAACTTTTGCGACATGAATGGATGGGAGGTTGTGTCTATATCAATCCTGACGTTATCGCGCAGCAAGAATTTGGCGATTGGAATTCGTTGGAAACTATAATAAAGGCCGCCAACCGGGCAGAGGAAATGCGGGAAGACTGTCTTAGAAATTTATCAAGCATGGCAATCGAAACCGTATTTTCAACGCCGGGAAAAGTAGAATTTGTCCAGAGAGCTAAAACCGCCGGATTCTTCGTCCGGTTGTTCTTCGTTTGCACCAACGATCCGGTTATCAATGCGCAGCGGGTAGCCTTACGTGTAATGGAAGGTGGTCATGATGTCCCCATTTCTAAAATTATCAGTCGGTACTACCGGTCAATAGCTTGCTGCGTCGAAACGATACCGGGAGTTGACCGCGTCTATTTCTATGACAACTCAGAGGAAAACGCCGATCCGCGATTGATGTTCAGGGTGTTCGATGGAAAAATTGCTAAGACCTATTGCGAATTGGTTCCATGGGCGAAAACAATCGCTGATTCACTCCCAGGTGCAAAATAGTATTTTTAAGAGCAGCAGGAAGGGCTGCCGGGGTCGGTGTATGTAAGTGTGTAAATGATTCATCTTTACACAAATTTAACAGCACCTTCCATCTTCTGCTTCTATGCTGCTATTGACAAAAAGTCATGCACCGTGCATATTTCGTGCACTTTTCCGGCAAGCGCCACTTTTACTTTGTTTTATTTTGATGTATAATTGTCCCGGAAGAAAATGAAAACAAAAAAATTGCCCATAGGAATATCGGATTTTAAAGAGATCGTAACAGGGAACTACTGCTACGTCGATAAAACCCTGTTTATCAAAGAGATATTAGATAAAGGCGATAAAATATTCCTGATACCGCGTCCCAGGCGTTTCGGAAAAACCTTGAATCTCTCTATGGTAAAATATTTCTTCGACTGCTGCCCCACGGAAACCCCTGGCGGCGCTGAACAAAACCACGAAGAATTGTTCACCCCTTTCCTGATCCGCCGGGCAGGCGGCGAATACCTCCGGGGACAGGGTAAACACCCGGTGATTTTCATCTCTTTCAGGAACATTAAAGAATTGGATTGGAACTCCTGTTGGAGTAAGATAAAACAATTGGTGCAGGGTGAATATCTAAAACATGATTACCTGCTTGACAGTGCAAAACTAAAACCGTCGGAAAAAAAGTATTTTAAGAAGATCATCGACCTTACAGGCGGTAAAGGCGATTACGAAAATAGCCTGGAAAAACTGCTTTTCTACCTGACGCGGTTCTATGACCGGAAAGCGGTTATCCTGGTGGATGAATACGATGCGCCCATCCATGCCGGTTTTAGTCACGATTACTATGAAGAAATCGTTAATTTTATGCGAAACTTCTTAGGCGGGGGATTGAAAGACACCGACCGGTACGTGGAGAAAGGTATTATCAGCGGTATCATGCGTGTGGCTAAAGAATCGATTTTTTCCGGTTTAAACAACCTGGGAGTCTATACCCTGACCTCCGCGGAGTTCGACGATTACTTCGGCTTTACCGAAAAGGAAGTAGAAGCGCTTCTTAAGGATTTCGCTCTATTAGATAGATACGCGGAGGTGCAGCGCTGGTATAACGGCTACTTATTCGGGGACAAAGTGATTTACAACCCCTGGTCGATTATCAACTTTTTAGGCAATAAGCAAAAGGAATTAAAACCCTATTGGATCAATACGTCCGACAACCGCATCGTCGAAACCCTGCTGTCAAAAGGGGGAAAGGAGCTCAAAGAAGAATTGGAACAGCTCATCCGCGGGGAACAAATCGAAAAAGCCGTGGAAGAAAACATTGTGCTTAAAGATATTTTTTCAAACGAGGACACTTTGTGGAGTTTTCTTTTGATGGGCGGTTACTTAAGGCAATCTTTTAGTAGAAAGGATGATGTGTTTGAAAAGGTCTATTATACCCTCTCGATTCCCAACAAGGAAGTAAGAGCTGCCTACACCAAAGTGGTGGACCGCTATTTTTCCACTAAAATAGAAAACAAGAAATTAGAAACAATGTTAAACGCACTTTTAGCAGGAGATATCGATGTATTCGAGGAAATTTTTTCCGATTATGTGATGAAAGCCATGAGTTTTTTCGATACGGCGGCAGAACCGGAAAAGGTTTATCATGCTTTTGTCATGGGCTTATTCCTCTGGCTTTCGCCCGGTTACGAAGTCAAGAGCAACCGGGAAAGCGGCTACGGCAGGTACGATATTATGATCATCCCCGGAGATAAAAATAAATTGGGCTTTATCATCGAATTTAAAAAAACCAGGAAAAAGGAAACCCTGGAATCGGCGGTACAGTCTGCCCTGTCACAGATAGAAGAAAAGAAATACGAAACCGAGCTTGTAGAGAGAGGGATAAAGAACATAAAAAAGCTGGCGATTGTATTCCGTGGCAAAGACGTTTATGTAAAAGAGGCGGATGGTATCCGCAACCTATAACATCTGAAACATCGGTCTCATTTTAAAAAATCTTCGCAAAAAAACAAGATTTTCACGGAACAACAGTACAGGTTCACACAAATTTCACAGCACCTTCCATCTGCTCCTTCTATGCTGCTATTGACAAAAAGTCATAAAGTCATGCACCGTGCACTTTTTCAATGGAGAGATTCTGATTCTATGATTTTTAAGAAGAATGGCGATGTTGTGGTTGAAAATTTGCGCAGGTGGAGTTGTGAATGCTATTTATGAAATTTCCGATAGTTGGGAAATGAGAGTATGAAAGCATGAAGTGACAAGTAAATCTGAATAAAAATAATCTAAATTCCGCATTCCTTATGAGTTGACTGTTGAGATTCAAGGTTTACTTCGGGAGTCGATCTCTTTTCGATAGGAGTCGATTTCAGCCTCTAAATTATCAAAAGTCGGATCATCCTTAAAACAGCCGAATTTATCTATCCAGGGATTCCCGGTCTTAGCCGGGGGCGGGGTTTCAATCTGTGTTGTTTCGATTTTTTTAGTCATGGCGCTGGAAATATTCCCCCCCACAGATGTTACACTGCCCCGGTCTGGATGAAAACCGGTTTCACCGTTACACCGCTGCGGGCATCAACGTATTCGGCTTCATATTCCTGTCTCTTTTTCTCTTCCACGGCTTCTAAAAAAGTGACTAAGTAAATCTCACTGAGCCGGAGCTGCTCGCCATACTGCGCGGCTTTATCCAATGCCCGCCGGTAAGCGGCAAAATCGGAAAAACTCTTCAACTCCAGGCCGTAGATAGTTTTACGATAGCGAATAAGCAGGTCGATCTTCCCATTGCCGGTGGGGAATTCGGGGAAAACAACTCCGTCTCTATCTTGCAAAAAACGGTCGATATAAGCATACAAATTAAAATGAAAAACCGCTTCATATACCCGTTGGTCACTGCGGCGGGGCGCTTCTTTAAAAAGCCAGGATTTGTTCCTGTCTAAATAGGCTTGATAAAGCCGTAAAAGTTCGCGGACATTAAGGCGGGTAGGGGTGATCACATTGTCGGTCCTGGTCAGCGATTCCACCAATTGACCCATGTCGCTGAATATTTCAGCCGCAAAATAATTGAATAACCGCTTCTGTACAAAAGGACAGGAAAAACGAACATAATAACGGTTGTGTTCACCTTTCTCTTTATCTATAACGCCGTTCATATATAACGCACCGATAGTAGGTTCATCGAACCGGAAACGTATTTTCTCACCGGTTTGAAACATCTTGAGCACAAAGTGTTTGTTGTTTTCGCGGGTGGCTTTATTGATAATATTAAGGATGTTGTTATTAGGCAGGGTGTCCGCGGCAGCAGCATATACGGTTTCAAAGTCCGCCGCTTCGATGGGACGGGCGGTATCGCTGCTGTAATCATCGAAACCTGTGGTGAGCAATTCCCCGAGCCAACAGGTTAAACCGGGCTGGCCGTGGGTTTCAGCGAACAGCCGTTCGATCACTTCGGTTTTCACCTCACGTCCGCTCTCTTTTTCATACCATTTGAACATACCTTCCACTTCCTCGTAAGTCAGGTTGGGTACGTGTAGGCCGCGCTGTACATTGAACGGCGAACCCCTGTCGCTGTCTATGCCGATGGCGCTGTGAATCCCGATCAAAGCCACCCCGTGAAGCAGGTAAGATTTTTCTTCGGAGGGAGTATCCATTTCGTCCAAACGGGTATTGTAGATGTTCCTGAAGGCGCTTACTATCGCGTTTATCGCCTCTTTGGCAAGGGAATCGAATTCATCTAAAATTAAAATAAGGGGCTTTTCGATTATGCCCTTTTTAAAGTTATCCTGGAATTGATCCGGGTCTTCGATAGGTGAGAAGGTTTTATCTAATCCAGCCCCGATTTTTTCGGCAATTTTATTCATGATTTTTACGGCATCTTTTTCGTACTTTAGGGGTTCTAAGTTGATTTTGAGCACATCGAACCGGGCGTCCCCGCGCAGACGAAGAAGTATTTGCTGCATAAGCCATGATTTCCCGGTCTGCCTGGGCGCCCAAACGGTGAGGCAATGGCCGCCTTCGGCGGATTCGCCGCCTATCAACTGCGTATATGCTTTATCGATCAATTCTTTCCTGGGTGCGTAATAATGCAGCTTATTATTCACTGGGCCATATGAAGAAAATTGCCTCACGTTTAACTCCTTTTGGTATTTGTTCCGACTCAATTATAACAAAGATTTGATAAAAAAACAAAAGCGACCTTGCCTCCGGCGGCCCTGCCG
>JAGLSW010000100.1 GCA_023135565.1 Candidatus Aminicenantota bacterium
CCTGCCGGGGGCCAAACTTTTGAAAAAGTTTGAACAAAACTTTTAATAATTTAAAATCAAAAGCGCTCACAAGCTGCCTCTTGCCGCGAAGCGGCTTATACCCTGCCCACGTGGTGGGCCCGGCTAAATTCTTTTTTTGTAGGTTAGTTTTTTGAATTTTATGGTAACCGTAGTGCCGCTATCTCTATCTACTTCTATGACTCCATGCAATTGCTTGACCAATGCATTAACAATTACCATGCCGAAATTGCCGCCTTTACCTATTCCCTGAGTCTGCGGTAAACCGACGCCGTTATCCGAAACAACCAATATAAAATTATAATCCGCGTCCTTTATCCCGGCGAATTTGACCATCAATTCTCCCGTCCTTTCATCCGGGAAGGCATGCTTAAAGGTATTGGAAACAAACTCATTGATTATCAAACCTAAGGGGATGGCTGTCTCGATGTCTAAAGCAATATCTTCGATCTCCCTTTTTATCTTCACTTTCCCGGGCTTCATGATATATACATTGAAGAGATGACTGATTAAACTGCATATGTATTCCCGGGATTCTATTTTCGATAAATCTTTCGAACTATATAACTTCTCATGTACTAAGGCCATGGCGCTAACACGTTCCCGGCTGTTCTCCAAAACTTCCAGGGAACGTTTGTCATCGATATATTTAGCCTGGAGACTGAGCAGGCTCGATATGGTCTGCAGGTTGTTTTTAACCCGGTGATGAATTTCCTTCAAAAGCACTTCCTTTTCTCTTAGAGCGGTTTCGATCTGTTTTTCTTTCCGGTTACGCTCGGTGACGTCCTGGCCGGAACTCAGGGTGCCCATAATCTTACCGGTCTCATCCTCCAAATTAGTATTATGAAAAGCAATGATTCTTTCATCACCCGATTTTGTTATAACCGGGTTTTCATAGTACTCCACCGGTTCGATCTTTCCCTCCATCAATTCATGAAACACAGACTTCACGTCCCCCCTGATTCGTTCCGGTAGGCAAGCCTGGAACCAATTTTTGCCGATCAGTTCGCCTTCTTTATATCCCAAAATCCTGCAGCCTTTACGATTGATGAGGGTAATCTCCCCCGTCTCATTTAAAGCCACTAACATAACCTCAGCTATATCTAAATATTTTTGCGCATTGTCCCGTTCCCGGCGCAGCGCGCCTTCGACTCGCTTGCGCTCGGTCACATCCCGGAAAACCAGCACCACACCGAGCATCTTTCCCTTATCGTCTTTGATGGGGGCCCCGCTGTCATCGATAGGACAGCGGCTGCCATCCCGGGCGACCAATACCGTGTCGTTAGCCAACCCGACGACCACGCCTTCCCGCAGCACTCTATCAACCGGGTTTTTTGCCGCTTCTCCTGTTATTTCATTAATAATATTAAAAACCTCTTTTATAGGTTTACCGACCGCTTCTTTTTCCCGCCAACCGGTAAGAATTTCGGCCGCGGCATTCATGAACGTGACACAAGCCGCGGTATCGGTGGTAATCACCGCATCCCCGATGCTGTGAAGAGCGATGTAAAACCACTTATTCTCTAAGCGCAAATCCGTTAATTTCCGTTTGCCGCTGAGCAGCGCCTCTTCGCTGCCTGCTTCAACCGGGGTAATCCGGCAGCCGAGTTTTTGTAAGCTTTCTTTTACCCCGGCAGCGATCTCAGCTTCACATTCCACAAGCAATGTTTTTTTCTTTACCATCGGCTTAATTTTAATAAAAAGAAAACAAAATTGCAAGTAATTTATTTAAAATTCTTTTAAAAAGAGACGGGCTGCCCCAACCCATGCGGGACCCGGGAACTAAATTTACTTTAGTTTGATGATGCCTACACCACTGCGGTATTCGATGGCGGTTTTGTATGGCGCGGACATTTTGCTTAGGTCTTCGATAATGGCTTTGCCCTCTTTTTTGGAGGCA
The DNA here is from genome assembly GCA_023135565.1 of Candidatus Aminicenantota bacterium. Classification (GTDB taxonomy): domain Bacteria; phylum Acidobacteriota; class Aminicenantia; order UBA2199; family UBA2199; genus JAGLQA01. Next base: position 1,919 of record JAGLSW010000100.1, read on the forward strand.
GGCACAGGCGTTCCCTTTTCGTATAAAGGCAGGTCCCGGCCCAGGGAAATGGGGTATAACTCGATACCGGTTATTTCGCTGCCCTTCTCAAAGGTAATAACCGGGACAACACCCTGCCAATAACAATCTTTATTAAAATATAGATCGATAATTTTTTCTTGCAATAATGAACCATCTCGGGTACGCGGGTCAAAACCGTAATCAGCATAAACTTCAGATGGGAAAAATTCGTCGGTGATCTGGAAGAAAAAATTGCCCAGGCTGTAGAAAATAGGTTTGTTTTTATAGATTTCGATGCCCCATAACCTGTGCGGGCCGGTGTTGAACACCACGTCGGCACCTGCGTCTATACAGGCCCTGGCAAAAATTTTAAAAAATTCCGCCGGCGCTTTTTGTTTTTCCGCTCCCCTATGCTCATGGTTGCTGACAATCACGATGCGGGCATTACGCCGGGCAACTTTTACCGCATCGGTGATTCGTTTTAAATCCTCTTCGTTCAGGGTGCTGACATCGGCTATTTTATCACCGGGCACTATTTTGAATTCCATAAATCTTGATTCTTCGGGCTTTTCTTTTTTTTCTCCTGATTTTTTTTTCTCATCAGCACTTTTTTGTTTCTCAGCCCCGGTTTTTTGTTCTTTTTCTTTATGTGTTTGTTTTTTATTTTCGTGAGCCGGTTTTTTGTCTTCGTGTTCCTGCTTTTTGCCTTTAGTTTTTTGCTCTTCGTGTTCGCTCTTCTGGCTATCTTCCGGCTCGAAATGCTGTTCTATTTCGTCGAAGATTTTTTTCAGGGTGTCGAAAGACTCCTTTTTTACCTGTAATATGTCTTCCACACGCAGATGATTCAGTCCCGGCCGGCCCCTTACGTAAGGATTGGGCAGTGACGCCTGGGTGCCCTTGTGGAACGATCCGCAGCAGCTCACCTGGCCCACGCGGCCCCCGGGTGCATCTATATAGCGTGGTCTGGCTGCTTCTTCCAGGTCTTTGCCTGCCCCGGCATAACCGATGCCCACACGCTTAAGGTTCTCTATGGTTGAAAAAAGCCCTTCATAACCATAATCCATGGTATGGTTATTGGCAAAACCGACAAAATCGATCCCCAACCATTTGAATTCATCTGCTACCCAGGGAGGGACAGCGCCGGGCAGGTCCATTTCCCTGTGCTGCGGATAGGCTTTGTCGATTTCAACCATCGGGAGTTCGCAATTGGCCCAGGTGCAGTCGGAGCTGCGGATAATATCCACTAACTTGAGAAAAGCCGGGTCTTTTTTCGACGACACTTTATGGGATAAGATACAGTCGCCCAATGCGATTAGGGTCATTTTATCCGTTTTGGTATTTTGTTTCCGCGGCGCTGCATTTGTCGCCATCAACAGTATCCCCAGCAGGACGATAATAAATCTAAATTGTTTTTTTTGTTTCATTTGAAGCCTCCAGGTATTTTTTAGCTGCGCATTAGCGCTGCCGCTCAGGGGCGCGGCGCACCGGTAACTCTATTTATACGTAAAAAAATCGCTTTTCGTCCATTATTTTCTTTTTAAATTGACAAATTTTGTCACTAAAAGAGAACATATATACAAAATTTTGTCACAAAATCTACATACCTAAAAAAACCCGGTTTGCCCACAGACTGCTGGAGAATATCATCGAGACTTGTATAGCCGCAAATTTTCCCGGGCTGCCGGCATTTTGGCAAGAAAAATGCTACTTTACCCGGCACTTAGCTGTGGGGTGTCGCTGCATGCAAATCTTACCAGGGAAGCGGACGGCGTCCGCAGCCTATTATTAATCAAGGAGAAGCTTATGAAATTTTTAAAATTTTCAGCTTTACTGTTGTGGGTAATTTTTATTTCAAACACCGCCTTTCAACAGGCTGTGGTCAAGGATTCTAAAGACAGTGAAAAAAAACGAAACATAATCGAAGGCTGCCAACTATTTCCTACTAACAACATCTGGAATACCCCCATAGATACGCTGCCGGTAGATGCTAATTCAAGTTTGTATATCGATACCATCGGGGCAAACGAACCTGTACACGCGGATTTCGGTTCGGGCTTATGGGACGGCGGGCCCATCGGTATTCCCTATACCACTGTGCCGGGAACCCAGCAAAAAGTAACCGTTACTTTCGCTTATGCGGACGAAAGCGACCCGGGGCCTTACCCGGTTCCGCCGGATGCGCCGATAGAAGGTGGGCCTAACAGCACGGGAGACCGGCACGTGCTGGTGGTGGACCGGGAAAATTGTATCCTTTATGAATTATTCTATGCTTTTCCCCAGCCGGACGGCAGTTGGCACGCCGGTTCCGGGGCTATTTTTCACCTTAACTCACAGGACCTGCGGCCGGCAGGATGGACTTCGGCGGATGCCGCCGGTTTGCCGATTTTGCCCGGCCTGATTAGATACGAAGAAGTAGCTGCCGGTGAGATCGACCATGCCCTCCGTTTTACCGCCCCGCAAACCCGCAGGGCCTATACCTGGCCCGGCAGGCATTATGCTTCCGCTTTAACCGGCGCTCAATATCCCCCTATGGGGCAGCGTTTCCGTCTCAAAGCCGGTGTCGATATATCCGGTTTTTCAGCGCCGGTACAGGTTATTTTGCGGGCTTTGAAAAAATACGGCATGTTTTTAGCGGACAACGGTTCTTCCTGGTTCATCTCCGGCGTACCGGATGAGCGTTGGGATAACGATGTCCTGCACGAACTGCATAATCTCAGCGGTTCTGATTTTGAAGCGGTGGATGAGTCTTCGTTAACGATAGACCCTGATTCCGGGGAGGCGCTGCAAAACGGCGGTCAAAAGGAAATAACCGTGACTGCACCCAATGGCAGCGAAAATTGGCAGCGCGGTTCCACTAAAAACATCACCTGGACGGCTTCGGGTCTAACCGGGAATATCAAGATCACCCTGTGGCAAAACGGCGTCCTGATAGGCGTCATTGCCAACAATGTGAACCCGGCGGCAGGCATTTACTCCTGGACGGTAGGGCAGCACAGCAGCGGTTTTGCCCCGGCAAACGGCGGGTACGCTGTCAAGATTAAAGAAAAAGGCACGGCAGTGGCCGATACCGGCGCTGCGGCCTTTACTATTGTCGAGCTAACCCTTACGACGCCTAACGGCGGTGAAAGCCGGCAGGCCGGTTCTACTAAAGATATCACCTGGACTGCTTACGGGTTATCCGCGAATGTGAAGATCACCCTGTGGCAAAACGGCGTCCTAATAGGAACAATTGCTAACGATGTGAACCCGGCGACAGGCGCCTACTCTTGGACGGTGGGGCTGCACAACGGCGGTTTTGCCCCGGCAGGCAGCGGTTACACCATCAAGATCAAAGAAAAAGGCACGGCAGTCGTCGATACAAGCAATGCCTCTTTTTCTATAGCAGCTTTTTTAGCTCTTACTGCACCCAACGGCGGCGAGAGTTGGCCCTTAGGCGCTGCACGAAATATCACCTGGACTGCTTATGGATTATCCGGGAATATCAAGATCACCCTGTGGCAAAACGGCGTCCTGATAGGCGTCATTGCCAACAATGTAAACCCGGCATCAGGTGTTTACCCCTGGACGGTTGGCGGGTACAGCGGCGGTTTTGCTCCGGCAGGCGGCGGGTACACCATCAAGATCAAAGAAAGAGGCACGGCAGTGGCCGATACCGGCGATGCGTTTTTTACGCTGTCGAATTGAGGGTAAAATCTCATTTTTTTTAGCTCGATCTTGAAAAAAACGCTTAACTTTATATAGAATAGTATCATACCGGATAGTATTGTACTGTCTTTTTTAAGGAGTAGTCCGGTTCCAGGAGAAACAAAACAAGCCAAATTTTAGAGTGTATCATGAAAATTGTTACACTAATGTTTCGACAGACAAAAATATCGCGGAGATCCCTTTCCAGTAAGGTAAATAGAAGGATCGAACCTTTGCAAAAAGCTTATAAAATCATTTTTTTTTTACGCGGGATGTTGTTGGGTTTTTAGGCTAAAAAGCTGTCTTAGAGAGGTTCTTCGGGAAAAAATAACCATTCGCGTCAAGTGTAACAATTTTCATGATTTTCAAAAAGTGTTTCTTATGGTATGCTCATAAAATAAGACTGGTTGAAACATCTGTAGAAAGGAGTCTACGATGAAAAAAAACATAAAAAAAACCCTGCTGTTCGTATTATTTTTTATTATTAGCTGCATGGGAACCGCATTTGCCGGGGATGTCACTTTCCTAACGCCCCAAACCTATACCCGCACAAACAAAAAACCGCTTACCCACAGCCACACTTTTGCCATTCCCGCTAACTACAGCGGCCCCGGTTTTTACCTGCGATTAATCAACGGCGATCCCCAGGAAAACCACCGCGTTTCCAGCGCGGTGATCAAACTCAACGGCGCACAGGTGATCGGGCCTGCCGATTTTAGCCAACAGGTGGGCTTCATCGAACGAATAGTGACCCTGGAACCTGCTAATGAAATTACCGTCAAACTCAATAGCAAACCCGGCGCTTTCGTTATTATCGACATATATAAATTCATCGCTAAACCTGCGGTTTCTTTCAGCGTTTCTCCTGCAACCATCAGCTATAAACAATCCGCTGCCTTAAGCTGGAATGTGAACGGAGCCGACTCAGTGAGCATCGACAACGGCATAGGCAGCGTGGTTCCAGGCGGGTCTATGGCGGTGTCTCCGCAAGTGCCGAATACTACCTATACCCTGACTGCCGCCAATTTAGGCGGCGTCACTACCGCATCCGCCACAGTTACTGTGATTTTCCCACCGCCCAGGGTTTCTTTCAGCGCTTCCGGAGACTATATCCAGGCCGGCAGTGCCGTCACCCTGACCTGGGCCACCGAAGTGGCGCAGACAGCGACCATCGAACCGGGTTTCGGCAGCGTGGATTTGTCCGGCTCGCTGCCGGTTACTCCTGCTGAAAGCACCACCTTCCGGCTCTTTGCCGTGGGCTTCGGCGGCGCTGTGGCTGCCGAGGCAGCCGTTATCGTTGACGGCACAGCGCCCCAGGTGCAAATCACCTCGCACCAGGACGGCGCAGTGGTTCGGGAAATCCCCATCAGCCTGAGCGGTACTTTTGTCGAGGACTATCTTGATAAAATCGTGTTGAATAACACCACAGAAGCCGCTGTCGCCGATAACCGGTTCAGTTTTGCAAACCTAACTCTTAGCGAAGGGGATAACCTCCTCACCGTTAGCGCTGTAGACAAAGCCGGTAACAGCTTTTCAACCGCCATCACTCTCACCTATGTGCCCGACTCCGAACCGCCGCAAATCCACATCGTTTCTCCGCTGCCCAACCATGTTTCCGGTAGACCGCTTATCACCGTTAACGGTACTGTCGAAGACGCCCATCCCTACAAGATTTTCCTTAAGGGGCAGCAGGGCGATTTGCTGGGCGGTACATTCTATTTCCGCGACATCGCACTCAGCGAAGGGAAAAATACCCTCGATCTGCGCGCGGAAGATAGGGCCGGAAACAGCAGCACCCTGCGCATCGAGGTTTTCTTAGATACTACGAACCCGGTTATCGCCATCACCGCGCCTGCTCCGGGTATCCTGCTGTCGGCGCAGGCAGTCTCCGTGCAGGGCACAGTTTCAGACGATAACCTGCAGCGTGTACTGGTAAACGGCATTACCGTGCCGGAAAGCGGTGGCTCTTTCAGCCGTTCTCTTTTGCTGCCTGAAGGAGCAAGCACTATAATAGCCGAAGCCTTTGACAGCGCCGGGAATCGTTCGTCTGCTTCGGTTTCTGTGAGTGTTGATACTACCGCGCCTTTTATCGACATCCTGTCACCGGTAGACAATGCCCTGGTATCGACTCCGAGCATCATTGTTTCGGGCCGGGCCGAAGATGCCAGCCTGTCCGCCGTAAAAATCAACGGCAGCAGCGCTGTTCTTGCGGGGGCGAGCTTTTCTCTAACTGCCCTGCAACTTCGTGAAGGCGACA
>JAGLSW010001000.1 GCA_023135565.1 Candidatus Aminicenantota bacterium
GATTGTTTTAGATTTTCCCGGAACTAAATAGTTACAAATCAACCGGGACCCGAACTATACCAAAATCGTGGGAAAGTAATCTTTGTTGGGGAAGAACATTTTATCCGCTGTGGGCGATAAAACTTTTAATCCTTTTTATGGATTCCTCTTTGCCAAAAAAAGCGAATACCTCGAATATGGAAGGACTGACGGTCTCCCCGGTAAGAGCAAAACGGCTGGGGTGTATCAATGCGGCTGCTTTAACACCGGCCTCTTCGGCACTGCTCCGCAGCGCTTCTTCCACACCGGCGCTGTCGAAAGAATCGAGCGCACTCAGGCGATCGAGAAAAACTCCGAGATTTTTTCGCAGGCCGCTCTTATCGCCGGGAGCCAGCTTTTCTAATTCTTCCCGGCGGTAAACCGGGCCCTCTTTGCTTAGATAATTTTTGAATTTTTCTTTAAATTCTATAAGCGTTTTCATCCTGGGTTTTACCAGTTCGATGAGGGCCTCTTTCTTTTCGACAGCAAATTCGCTAAAAGCCGCCGCAAATTCTTTGTCTTCGCTGAGGATATCGTAAATCGCCCCGGGGGGCTTCCGCCGGATGGCCAGGGAATTTAAAAAACGCAGCTTTTCATAATCGAAGACAGGGCTATTTTTCGATAATTTCTGCAGGTTGAATTTTTGCACCAGGTCAGCCATGGTGAATATCTTTTTGTTTTCGCCGGGCAGCCAGGAAAGCTGGGATAAATAAGTAATAATCGCTTCCGGTAAGTAACCTTTGTGTTTGAATTCCAGGATAGAGGTTTCCCCATGGCGTTTGCTTAGTTTTTTCTTGTCGGCGCCGAAGATCAAAGGCAGGTGGGTATATTTAGGAGGTTTCAATGCCAGCGCCCGAAAGAGCAATATTTGTTTGAAAGTGTTGGAAATGTGATCGTCGCCGCGAATGACATCGCTGATGCCCATACTGCTGTCGTCGGCCACCACCGAAAGATGATAGGTGGGGGAACCGTCGGATTTTAACAGTACGTAATCGTCTAATTCGGAGTTGTTGATCTTCATCTCCTTGTGCACCCGGTCTTTGAACCCGGTAACGCCTTCGGGTATAAAAAAACGGATAACAAAAGGAGTTTTTTTCGCTGCGTGACGTTCGATCTCCGCTGCGTCGAGACTGATACACTTCCGGTCATATTTGAAAAGCCCGGCAGGGGCGCTTTTTTTTCTCGCTTCGATCTCTTCGGGTGTGCAGAAACAGCGGTAGGCTTTTCCTTCGCGAAGTAAACGGAAAGCGATTTCCCGGTACTTTTCAAAATGGTGGGATTGGTAATAGGGTTCGTGGTCCCACTTCATTCCTAACCACGATAGACCGGCGCTGATCTCTTCCGCCATTTCGGGAGAAGACCTTTCTACATCGGTGTCTTCGATGCGGAGAATAAATTCACCTGCCGCGTTTTTCGCATACAGATAGTTGAATAAAGCGGTGCGCACACCGCCGATGTGTAGGTGTCCTGTTGGAGAAGGAGCAAATCTTACTTTTTTCATGTTACCTGGACCTCAATGCTTTGATCTGGAAGATAAAATTCTGTAGGGATAAGCGGGCCGATTCTTCGCCGCTGGATTTTTGTTCATAGTCCAACTTGTATATGATCTTGAGTATTTCCACCAGTCTCTTTTCCGAAAAATTCTTGACGGAATTCATAAACTTGTTTAAAAAATAGGGGTGCTGCTGCAGCACTTTTCCGATATCGTTTACCGGGAACCTCCGTTTTAACAAAAATTTTGCGGTGAATATTTTATTGTAGTGGGTTATCAGGGTGCCGATGATCAACGTCGGTTTTATACCGTTTAAAAAGAGATAACGCAGCACCTTCAGGTAAGTGCCGGGGTCTTCATTTTCGATGGCATCGGTAAGGTCCCATATGGAGTGGGCCTCAACCCCGGTAATAATGGCATCTATATCCTGGGAATCGAGACGCTTCTCCTCTAAATCGGCAATCTCTAACTTCGGTAGTTGATGTAGTATGGAAACGAAATCGTCTCCTTTTATTTCGATGATCCGGTCTAAAGCGCTGGCTGTAATAGAGATGCCGCTCTTTTTTAGATAATTCTTAACGTAGTCTTGTACTTCCGTTTCCCTGATATTATCTAAATTAACATGGTAAGTCCCGGGAGAAGCCAGTTCTTTTAATAATTTGTCGATTTTTTGTTTTTTTACCTGCTTGTAATCGTCTTTGATTAAATTCAAAGAGATAAATATTATCACGATGGTATTGGGATTCGGCTTTTTTAAATACCCTGTTAATATCTCTTTGTCTCCTTTGAGAAGTTTGATTTTTTTCTCTTCTCTAATGACGGCGGCGATGATCTTACGCGACTGGATAAAAAAACTCGAGCTATTGGCTTCATTTATAATATCTTCCCAGCCGGCCTCGTTTTCCATGTCGAAATAATAACGCCGGAAATTAAAATCACTCTTTTTTTGGAGAAAAGTATCGCTAAATAGGTTAATAATATTCTCACCCAAAAATTCATTAAATCCAAAAAGAATATTAAAAGGAAAATTTTCTTTTTTGTTTTGGATTTTGTTTAAGAAGCCGAAAAAAGATATCTCAGGCATAAGATTTCCCCCGTTTTAGAAACTCTCAAGAATAGTGGTTACCACACCGGCGGCGAATTTTTCGGCTATGTCTTGCAGGGTTTTGGTCTCCTGGGAAAAGAAATCGCCGGTATCGATCTCGTAGGTATCGATATAGGTCAAATTCGCATCTGAGTAAATGGCTTTATCGGTTTTTAAGTCGATAAACTTGACGCTGATAAGGATTATTACTTTATAAAGGTTAGCGGTGCTCTCCCTGGTAGAGGAGATCGGTCTTACTTCGAACTTGAGGATTTCTCCTTCCAGCCGGGAATCGGCTTTAGCGCGATCAGCGGTCAGTTTCAGGCGGCTTCTCCTGATAAATTCTTCTCTAACTGCAAAAGTAACGAATTGTTCCGCCTGGAAGCGGGTGGTTTTATTATCGAAATCGGGTATCAGGATAGTTTTGATATAGTCGGGAATTTCCGTGCCGTAACCGGACAGGCGGTAGCCGCAGCCGGTGAAGCAGGAGAGTAGCCAGGCCGAAGCGGTTAAAAGTACCAGGGCTGCTGTAAATAACTTTTTTTTATTTGTCATGCTTTTTTATATCACAAAAGGGGTTATTTTTCAATCAACTTTTCGTAACTGTTAATTTTTTATTTGACAAATTGTCCTTTTTGTAATAATTATAGTTGTAACATCAGTGGAGCAAAAAATGATTATTAAAAAAGTAAAATTAAGCGACATAAAAAACGAAAATAAATTTTTACTCTCTTACCCCCTGCGCCCGGAACTATACCAAAATTGGGAAAACAGTTTCTTAGATGTGCCGAAAATCGCGGTCAATCAAAAAAACGAAATCCTTTTCGGCGCGGATTTCTATCACTACTGCAAAATCCAAAAAAAACCGCGGGAAATCGACGCCATGCAGGGAGATTTCCCGGATAAAGAAGCCCTGCTCTTAGGTTACAATCTAAAAGATAAATTCTACGGTTTCAACCTCTATGAAAAATTGATCTTCGTAAAAAAATTCAAACATTTTTATTTTCTCGCCCGACCCGCGGATGCAGACGGCAGCCGCGGTTGGATAAGCGAAATCTACGAAAGAACCGGCTTAGACATCAAAATCAACGACGAATTACTGACCCAATTGGAAACCCTGACAGGAAACGAATTTTTGAAGATCCTGAGCGCGGATAGAATAGCTTTAAAAGCGGCTTTAAAGCTCTGCGGTTTTACGTCGCAAGACAGGAAATTTTTTTTTCTTTTGTTTGCCAGGGCAGCGTTTTCAACCAGCCACCAACTGAAAATCCTGGAATTGATGGAAGAAATTATGTTCCGGGATAAGACCTCCTGCGCTGCGGTGTTTGAAAAATTAAATATAAAAGACTGTTTCGACAGCCGGAATCCCCGGGAAATAATAGTCGAAAAAATCTTTAAATACCGTTTCCCCGAATATTCGCAAAAAGAACAAGAGTGGCAGAAAAAGATAAAAAAATTAAAACTGCCTGCCAATGTGAAATTGTTCCATTATCCTTTTTTTGAGAAGAGACAGGTGGATGTGCACATCTCCCTGCCGGACCCGCAGGGCATAAATAGGATAATAAAGAATTTAGAACAAAAAGGGGACAGGCAATCATGATGCGAGGCTCACCGGAAACGAGTGAAATTAAGTAAAAGTTTTGTTCAAACTTTTTTGAAGGTGCGGTATGCCGCGGCCCCCAACTTTAATTTGCTGAAAACTGTTATTTTTTGAGCAGGTTGATCTTCAAGTTGAATCCCACATCCGGCGTAGTGTCGAATGGCCCGAAATCTTCGACTAAAGCAATTTCGAGGAGCTTACCGATCCGCCAGCCGACATACAGTTGATAACCATGGTGGGCCAGGTCACCTTCGGTAAAAGGAGTGCTCCTATAACGGTAGCCCATAAAAAACCTGTACACCGTGCCTTCAAGCTGGTAAGTAAAAATATTGGATTTGATCTCTTCATCCTCAAGCCATTCCGGGGCTTTGTAAAAAGAGAGGTAGGCGGACAGGTCAAGGGCAAAAATCCCCTTGCGGGCAAAAAAGACCAGTCCGGCATTGGCAAAAGGCTTATCGCTGCTAAAACCGGGTTTTGTTAACAGCGGTAAACCGAAACCGGCCCTGCCTTTCAGGTTAATGTTTTTCGACCTGTAGATATCGACTGCGGCAGCCAGCAGCAGGGAGGAAGGAGCAACGGTCTTCTCATTATAAGAGAAGTAATCTTTTAAGCTGTAATGAACCGAGTCCAGCGGGTATTCATCTCTACCGGCCACAGGCATGGAATATTTCTCATGAAAACTCATCACAAAATTATCAAAACTGCCGCCGTGCACATAAGATGCCCGGTAATAGAGTTCTAAGGTTAGTGAATCCAACAAACCGTAACGAATTGCCAGGATATTGCTGAACAACTCCATATCGTTAACAGTGGTTTTTTTGCTGTCGAACATAAAAATATTGGAGTAGTTCATGTCTGCGGAGAGGGAGAAGCTGTTTTTCTGCAAAGGCCGGTTGTCGAAATAAGGAAAGTAACTCATGGATTGAACTAAGGGGAATTCTACATCGCCGCCGGATAGGCTAAAACACAGGCTGAAAAAAAACAGTACTAATATGGTAATTTTTTTTAACTTATTTTGCATGCCTATTAATACCACATTCTGCGCTGTACTGCAAGACCCGGAGGAGTAAGTGTTCAGTTTTGGAAAAAGAAAAATTCAAAGCTTTTGTCGGGGGGGGGGCTTCTCGCTTATTTAAACAAAAGTTTTGTTCAAACTTTTTCAAAAG
>JAGLSW010001001.1 GCA_023135565.1 Candidatus Aminicenantota bacterium
AGTTTCGAAGATAGCTCTTGACATTAGCTGAGATAAGTACTATATTTATATAGAGGTAAAAAATGGAACTTATTCGTGAGACAAGAAGAATAAATAAAAATCAAATAACCATAAATATACCCGATGAATTTTTGAATAAAAAAGTGGAAATTGTTATCGCTCCCTTAATTGAGAAAAAGAAAAAAGTGGACCAAAGAGCATCGTTTCTACGGTTTGCCGAGAAAAACCGATTTAATCTTCCTGGTGACTATAAATTCGTAAGAGAAGAATTATATGATCGACAGAATTTTTCTTGATACTAACATATGGGTCTATCTATTTTCTGATGATGAAGAAAAAAGAAAGTCTGTAAGTGATTTGATTAGAGATAATTTCAAGAAAATCCATGTTAGTTCTCAAGTTTTAGGTGAATTGTTTAATGTTTTAACTAAAAAGAAAATAACCGGTATAGAGAAAGCTCAAGAGATTGTTTTCAGAATATCCGATGATTTCCCTGTGATTCCCATCGATAAGGAAATTGTAAAGAAGGCAGTTGAATTAAAATTAAGATATGGTTATTCATATTGGGATAGTGTGATCCTGGCTTCGGCCTTGATCTGTCAATGTGCAATTTGTTATTCGGAGGATTTGCAGCACAGCCAATTGATTGATGAAAGATTAAAAATATTGAACCCTTTTGAAAAAAAGTAAATAGTAATATGGTATAAAGAACGATGGCCAAAAAATTAGCTTATGAACGGTACCTGTGGTTCCACGCCCGCCTGAAACAAAAAAGGTATCCCAAATTAAAAAACCTGATGGAAAAATTTGAAATATCCAACCGCCAGGCCGCCAGGGAGATCGAATTTATGCGTGATTTTTTTTCGGCGCCCATCGAGTATTCGTCCGAGGAGAACGGCTACTACTATTCCCAGGAGAGTTTCGAACTGCCCGGCATGTGGGTAGCCGAGGAGGAGATCATTTCGTTGATCATCTCCAAAAGGCTGGCCGGAACCATCCCCGACCCGCGGATAAAAAAGAAAATCGACTCCTTTTTTGAAAAGATTTACAATCATGTAGATGTAGATTTACAGCAGTTGGAAGAGAAAGTCTCTTTAAAGAATATCGGGTATTATCGAGTAAAACCCGCCATATTCGAAGCTGTAGTTTTCGGACTGCTTAAAGACAGGAAATTAAAAATCGATTACCGCTCTGCCTACAAAAAAGCGGAAGAGGTAGGCAGCAGGATTATCGACCCGCTGCACATGCTGCTTTACATGGGCAACTGGCACCTGCTGGCTTTTTGTGAAAGCAGGAAAGAAGTGAGGAATTTTGTTCTTTCGCGCATAGACCATGTGGAAATACTGGCAGATAAAATAGACGAAGAGTTAAAGAAAAAAGATATAAAAAACCGCTTCGAAGACAGTTACGGCATCTTCTTAAGCGGTGAGAAAAGCGAAGCAGTCACCCTGAAGTTCAGCCCCCACACAGCAGCCATGGTAAAAGACCAGGTCTGGTTTCCCGGCCAGGAGTTGGAAGAATTAGAAGACGGTAGTATTATTTTAAAGTTCCCGGTTTCCGATTTCCGGGAAGTGGAGCGGGACATATTGAAGTTCGGCCCCGGGGTGGAAGTATTGGCCCCGCAGGAGCTGCGCCGCATCATCAAAGAAAACATCATTAGGATGGAAAGAATCTATTCATAAGTATCCAACCATCAACTTTCAGTGTTCAGCAGAGGGATTATCGCGCTATTTTTGGTGACATTTCGGGAAAGGCTTTATTATTACTTTTTTTCTAACTATGCCATTATTTGTCATACCCCCGGTATTATAATAGTGCCTGGAGGTAAAAAAATGGACATACTAAAGAAATTTAAGAAACGCAGCTCGAAACAAGGCGCTGAATCGGCGTTCCTCGAAGGAACAGTGGGTGAACCCATAGAAGCCGATTTCGATTATTATGAAAGCTATCTGACAGAGAAAAAATATGAAGACCTGTTATCTTATATGAAGATGCATCCCAAAGTGGAAGCCTTAATATTCGAGTATTTTTACCTTCATCTTAAACCGTTGATCGGTAAGGTTTTCTCCGCGGCGGACGGCACCCTCATCCTATGAGGCGCCTGGGCGGCGACCGCATCCGATAGACCAGGATTTTTTTAGGCGCAGCCGTGGGCTGCAAAACAACACACCAGGAGGCTATAGCGCTCACCTAAATTGA
>JAGLSW010001002.1 GCA_023135565.1 Candidatus Aminicenantota bacterium
GGTTTTTTTCCGAGGAACATCCGCTTTAATTTCTTCTCTTGCCTTTTCTTCGGCTTTTTCCTTCCATTCATACAAAACAGCTACAGGATAACAAAGTGGATCCGAGTCAACAACTTTAGAACAATTTTGACAAAGCCAAATTCCATTTTTTATGCTTTTTCTTTCTTCTGGGCTTAGGTTAGGATTATACCGGGGGCCCTCTTTTGATGCTGCTGTAATATGAGCGGCTACACCAATTCGAGTGGCCTTAGTTTCAATGGCATTAGGGCCGGATGTAGGAGCCTTGCATTCTGGATTAGAGCACCTATTAGCTACTCTTTCTTGAAGAACTCTTTTTGTTTTTTCACTGAAATCATCTCTTGAGTTTACCATGAAAAAATATTACCATAATCTACTGTGATTATTCAAATGAGAATTTAGATTATACTATCAAGCTTGGAAAGATTAAAAGAAAATTTAAAGCTTCTAAAAATTTTTTTCGTGCGTTTCCCAATCTTGAAATCACATCCCAAAGCCAGGTAAAGTTTTTTCCGGTTTTGGATTAAAAAAAGGGGTGCCAAATAGGTGCCAAACATTTTTCAAATTACACCCATTTATAGCGATAACCAGTTTTTGAGAAAAAGCCGGGAAATCATCATTATAACAGGCTTTTCGGCTTATAGCCGGGGTCTTGAGATAGAGCCAAAAACGGCATCCGACTAACTACAAGTCAAAAGGTTAACCGGGTAAACATAGGCCGCTGTGCGGGATCGGCGGCGGGTTGCATTATTGACAGGACTAAAAAATTTTTTTAATGGCTTCCCGATCCGGCAACCACACCCACACATCCGGGTAGAATTTTCCCCGCTTCCGGGAGTCAAAATGACTTTCTTTAAGCTTCCCGTTTGGCTTCCAAAAACAGCATAATATAATTGACTGTGTTAGAATTGAGGGGGCAGGGCTTTCATCTTAGCGTTAGTAAAAGGATGAAGCTTGTTAGAAGCACACATCAAAACGCTAAAATGAAAGACCTGACTCAAAGGGTACGAATGGAGAGGATTTGCATTGCGACTCACCGCGAAGCGGTTTAGTCCAAGATACCTTATGTGTAGCGATTTGTTAGTGACTTCGATGAACACTGAAAAAAAGTTGAAAAAATCAAAAAATAATATTACAATAAAAGTTGGAGGTGTTATATGAAAAAGTTGGCAGTTTCAATATTTGTATTCTTTGTCCTGATTTCCCTTGTTGTTTTCCTTAATGCGCTCAAAGCTGACGACAGTTGCAAACATGTGAACAAGACCAAGGTAACAGAAAAATATTGTAAAATTGAATGCACCTGGAAATGCGACGTATGCGGAGACAGCAAAGATTGGGTTTTTAAAGCCGCTTCAGCATGTAATAGATGCGAAGGTTGTGCTTCCCTTAGTGGTGAATGTCATAAAGATGATTGTAAGGGTATATGGGCCCTCACTAATGAGGAAAAATCTGATGTAGAAGAAACGTATATAAAATGTGCTGATTGTGGTAAGCGATTAGATTAAGAAATAATTCTAATTTTCATCTGACTGGTGGATAACTTGTAATTATCATGTAGCGTACTTTGTATGTAAGTGTGTCACCTAATGGTGCATTTAAATACAAATAATCCAAATAATTGAAATAATCCAATACCGCCAAATTCGGCAAACACACACTATAACTTACTATACTGGCTTGATGCGCTTCTTAAAAAAAATCTTGCTACTCAGGTAAACGGATAAAAAAGTGGTATGATAAAGGTAAAACACCGACCCAGATCTCATTCTGCCGATGAATATTTCAAAAATTGACTTGACAAAAAAAATTTACTTGAGTATTATGAGTTTTAAAGCGTTTGAGTGCTTACTAAACTTAAATAATTTTACAAGGAGGTACAAAATGGCATGTTTCAGATGTAATGGCTCAGGAAAAATAGGATGTACAGCATGTGGTGGTCAAGGAAGAAAACCAGACCCAGCTAGAGGAATAGCTACATGTACCGTTTGCATGGGAGCAGGTAGCTTTAAATGCGAAGCTTGTGGTGGGACAGGCGGTAATGTTAACCCAAAGCGTTAACATTTCACCTTGGGTCGATTTTTTATTTTGTGTCGATCTACTGGATACCCGGTGACCATTGCAGGGGATCGGGGATCGGGAGCGTCTCGGTTGGGCGGAGGGTGATTTCCAGATCGGTGAGCCGTTAAGAAAAATCTCTATAAAAAAGTTGAAATTTGGGTCTAAAGGGAGTATACTTTTTTTCCGATAAAAACCGGTTCGGTTTTTGTTAGATTTCGTTGGAATTTTGGATTAAAAACGATCACAGATTTACCCCGATTCCCGGCGATTTGTAGAGGTAGTTTTCTTTAGACTGTGTATGTGAGTGTGTCACCTAATGGTGCATTTCAATAAATTTAATCCAAATAATTGGAATAATCCAATACCGCCAAATTCGGCGAAACAACACACTATAACTCAATTTACTGGCTTGATGCGCTTCTTAAAAAAAATCTTACTTCTCATGTAAACGGATTCTAAACCCCACTCGCGTGGGGGGGCGATAAGCGGCTCCGCCGCAGGGGCAGCGGGTGAGCTTTTTTGATTCTAAATAATTAAAAGT
>JAGLSW010001003.1 GCA_023135565.1 Candidatus Aminicenantota bacterium
GGTCGCCGAAGGCAAGAAAAAAATAATCCATAGGTGCGCCGCCCCCCCCGGCAGGGTCGCCGAAGGCATGGGGCAAAAATTATAATTTTATTTGAAAAATAGAGAAAAATCTGCTAATATAGGATTGAGTGAAAAAATGGATATAAGAGCCGAAAAACTCTGGTTAATCGAACATCTGCTGAAAATACAGGATGAAATTATACTACAGCGAATTAAGGGTTTAATAGAAAGCGTAAGTAAGAAAAAGCCGGAAGAGTCACTGCCACCAATGAGTCTCGAGTCTTTTTATGAAAAGATAGAAGAATCTGAGCGTGCCGCAGAAAGGGGTGATTTTATCACACAAGAGGAATTGAGAGAAGAAGTTAGAACGTGGAAAAAAGCATAAAAAAAACTAAATGGACAAACCCGGCTAAAAAAGATTTACGAAACATTTTTGAATATCTCTCTCAATTTTCTAAAAATGCAGCACTGCGCGTTATTAATAAAATTTTAGATAAAGTAGAACTGCTTGAAGAAGGTTTTACTGAGATAGGGCAACAGGAACCTTTGTTAGAACATAAGCCTGATGTATACAGGTATCTTGTGGAAGGGAATTATAAAATTATTTATAGAGTAAAAGGTAGAAGAGTCATTATAGCTACTGTTTTCGATGTCCGGCAGAATCCTGATAAATTAGAGAAGATTGTAGACTAAACTAATAAAAACAAAAGATGCGAGTATCGAATCTCAAAAAAGAAAACCTGTTATCCAGCCTGGAAGTATTAATAGTAGACTGCCAGGCTACCGGTTCTAACCCGGCAAAAGGGCGTCTGCTGGAAATCGGCTGGGCCAGGGTGCGGGCTTCAAGCCGGGAAAATAACGAAAAAATCACCTCTTATCTCATCAAACTGCCGCATGACGAAATCATCCCTACCGCGGTAAAACGCATCACCGGCATTTCTGCGGAGGACGCGGCCCGCGGCCTGCCCCCCAAAAAAGCTTGGAAAAAACTGTTTCGGGCGGTAAAAAGAACAGCGGCAGCCAATAAAAGAGGACTATGCCCTACGGTGATTCATTTTGCCCGTTTCGAGGAACCTTATCTCAGGGAAATGCATCAAAAATGGTCGCCCGGAAAACCTTTTCCTTTCGAGATTATTTGTACCCACCGGGTGATCAAACGCCTGCTGCCTCAATTGCCTCGCAAAGGTCTGCGGGCAGCAGCCGGTTATTTGGGGTATTCGGTGCCTGAACTGCGCCGCAGCGCCTCTCACATCGAAGCCACTAATTTCACCTGGAAAGAAACGGTTAAACTTTTAGAGCAGCGGGGCGTCCGCACCTTGCCGGAACTGCGGGAATGGCTGGAAGCTCCACCCGCTGTTTCCGGGGCCGGTTCCGCCGGAAGGGTTTACCCCATGGCGGCGAAGGAACGAAGCGGTTTGCCCGGCTTGCCCGGTGTTTACCGGATGCTGCGTTCCAACGGCGACCTGCTTTATATCGGCAAAGCAACGTCTTTGAAGCAGCGGGTGGGTAGTTATTTCCGTAAGAGCGCCAAACATTCTGAACGCACTTTAGAGATGTTGACCCAGGCCAATAAATTAGATATTACGGTGACCGGATCGGCTTTAGAAGCTGCTTTGCTGGAATCTGATGAGATCAAAAAACACTCGCCGCCTTATAATGCAGCGTTGCGGAAAGGGGAGCGGCGGCTTTTTTATTTTTCTTCGGATTTGCGACAATCTGCTCCCGGAGTGGATAAGGTGTACCGTCTTGGCCCGGTAGTTTCGGTACAAACGCTGCAATCCCTGGCCGGTATTATCGAGTTGCTCGAAAAGGGGACAGGCCAATTTCAGGCTAAATTAAATAAAAGTTTTGTTCAAACTTTTTCAAAAG
>JAGLSW010001004.1 GCA_023135565.1 Candidatus Aminicenantota bacterium
TTTAGCCTCCCCGGCAGGGGCCGCCTGAGGCTAAGTAATTTCACAGCAGGCTACTTTTTTTATACAAATCCCAAGTTCAACTTGAAATTTGTATAGTTTTTTTCACGACTAAGCTAAAAATAAAGCCTACTAAAACGAAGATAAATAGTCTTTTATACGCGCCGCATTCTCCATCTCTTTCTCACCTTTGAAATAAATCTCTATAAACTCAATAGTATCACTTTCTTCAAAATAGGCGTAGATAACCCGGATGCCCGACTTCGCCCCTTTTCCTTTCAGACTTCTACAGGCAAACTTCCTGGCTTTGTATACCGGGGGATAAAGTGTTTTTAGTCCCGGTACCTGTTTAACACCATCGTTATCTATCCCCAATTTGTGAAAAAGAACCAATTGGGCTTTAATAAAATTCCGCAGGTCACCTTCAAGAGTCCTGAATTTTTTGCTCAATCTCTTTAAATCTTTCTTGAAAGAACCTGCGTACTTGATTTCCCGGAAATTCATCTAATCACAACGCTGCGAATAAGGCGATGTCCTGTAAAATACCGCTTCATAATCGATGATTTCCCGGTCCCCGGTGGTTAACCAGGGCACATCCTTGTGAGAATATTCGCTGATCCGGCCGGCATTCATATCCGAAAGCCGATTTAGCACATCGTCGATAACCTTTTGTTCATTGGCTTTCAGGAATTCCAGCCGGGGCTGCCGCAGGGGAAGGTATTTGGTCTGCGGATAATCAAAATATTTCGACTTAATTTTTTCTATTTCGTTATTTGCGATCATTTCCTCCACTATTTTCGCAAATTCAACCGGAGTGGGACCATGATGATTTTTCCGGTAAGAAGCCCCGGTCAACTGCTCTTCAAAAAGTTCGTAGAAATCAAAGTCCATAAAGTAGAGAAGTTTATAAATCACGGTTTCTCCCACATTGGGTTTAGCCCCGACTTTGTTGAGAATGTACAAAAGAACCTCTTTGAATTTTTTTAGATTCTTTTGAGGCACACTGATGCGGATATGTACGTTTTCGTCTTTGCCCGGTTCTTTCTTATCTAAAATGACTTCCGGGCTTTTTTTCCTGTCCAACAATTCATCCACGGAAATATCGAATACGGTCGAAAGCTTTATGAGTTCGCCGCTTTTCACATCGCGTCCGCCTCTCTCCACCTGCGAAAGAGACGACCTTTTTATATTCAACAGGGCGGCCAGTTTTTCCTGGCTCATACCGTGTTGTTCCCGCAGTTTTTTTATTTTAGCGCCCAGAAGGGCTTTTAGTTCGGCCATTTTTTGCTCCGTTTACAGTATTATTATAGCATTTGTCAGAAAATCCGTCAACAATATGTCGGATTTTATTTCATGCGCTCATAGTTTTTCTATGCGAGAAAGTGCTGAAGAAAAGTTGACAGAACGACAAAAATGATATATATGATAGCTCTCAAGGAGGTTTAGCATGTCGGTGCAAATGCTGATACGAATCGAGTCTGAAGTTAAAGACGCTTTAACCAAATTGGCCCGGAAAGAAGGAAAAAGTGCAGGCAAGCTGGTAAGAGAAATTGTTAAAGATTATATTAAGGATAGGGATTTAGGGGCCTATATCGATGACCTGTGGGATCGCATGGGCGGAAAATTGAAAGCCAAAGGTGTAAAACAAGAAGACATCGCAGCGGCAATTAAAAAAACGAGAAAAAATAAGCATGAGAGTAGTCATTGACACGAACGTATTTATTTCATCTTTTTTTGGTGGCATACCCCCAAACTTAACCACCTCCGACACCAACTCTTCCAGTTTTTGAGTTGCCGAAACCTGGCGGCCAGGCATTGAATTTTAGAATTCGCTGCTATCAATCAGAAAACGCTAAAATGAAAGACCTGACCCCGTAACTACTCACTTAGCTGTTGATTTTTCTTCGGCTGATTTTAAGCGGCAGGTATCCTTCTTTGGCACATGCGGCTTTCTTGCTGTTTGTGTCCGGCTAACTCCTATACTCATAATCAACTCCTTATGCAGCCAGTAAAATCTACTGATTTCAACTCACTAATAATATAGCATAAACCGGTTTTTGGAAAATCGAGTCGCCGGTTCCAGGTACCGGGTACACAAAACAGGGTGGAAAACAGGGGGCTTGACAACATTATATCAACATGCATCGCCCCCTGTTTCTAAAAGTTATTTCGAGGCTGAGTTGACAATTTGAATAAATAGTATTATATTACTATCGAGTAACAGGATGAAACATGATTACTGAATTAACATTAAAAAACGTCGATGATGAAGTCCTGGCGAGACTCCAGGCAGAAGCAAATAAAAAGGGGACCGATCTAAATACATTTATCTTGAAAATTTTCAGGAGAGTGGTAGGATTGGAAACGGAGAAGGAGAAAAAAGCTGTTTATCATGATCTCGATTACCTGGCGGGTACGTGGACAAAAGAAGAAGCTGAAGATTTCGAAATATCTATCGAGAGCTTTAATCAAATCGACGAAACACTATGGCAGTAGTTCCTATCATTCTCGACACCAATTCATATTCTGCATTCAAGAGAGGAGATGCCGATGCAGCACGGGCTTACGCTTTATTCTAAAGATAGGCATTTCAAACACATCTCAAATCTTAAAACAATATCGAAATTTGCCAATTTGCATACATAAACCAGGAGTAATAGTTAAGCTGCTTTATGGCTTTGCAGGCTGAAACGGGGCCGGTTTGCGGTTTACCGGTTTGGCATTTAGGATTGCATGCGAAACCGCAAGTGAGACTAAAATTAGTAGAACCCCTTCCGTAAAACTTAAAAAAATATTATAATGGGGTATCTCTTTTCACTATAAATAATTATATCATATAAGGATAATACAACATGATCTATGGTTTACTCGGATTGTTGGGCGCTGTCACTGCCGGTTTCGGCTGGGTGTTTTTCAAAGACGTATACAATAACAGGAAAAACCTGGAAAAAGAAACCAATTTCTACCTGAACGCGGGTTTCGGGTTAGTCACCGATTTTTTCGATACTCTGGGTATCGGCAATTTCGCCCCTACCACAGCCCTGTTCCGGGCTTTTAAACAGGTCAAAGACCGCGTGCTGCCGGGCACCCTCAATGTTTCACATACCATCCCGGTGGTGCTGGAAGCTTTCCTTTTCCTGGCTGTGATCAAAGTGGAACCGGTCACCCTGATCGCCATGATCGGCGCTTCGGTGGTAGGCGCGGTTTTGGGGGCGGGCTTCGTTTCCAGGCTGCCGGAAAAAACCATCCAACTGGTAATGGGTTCCGCCCTGCTAATTACCGGTTTTTTTATGATCGCCGGTCAATTAGGCTGGCTCGATGACCTGGGCACCGGCGAAGCTATCGGCCTAACCGGGGGAAAATTGATTATCGGGGTGGCAGTCAATTTCCTGTTGGGGACGTTAATGACCGCAGGCGTCGGCCTCTATGCCCCGTGCATGGCGCTTGTCTACATGCTGGGCATGACACCGAAAGTGGCGTTTCCCATCATGATGGGTTCCTGCGCCTTCTTGATGCCCCCGGCGTCGGCCAAATTCGTAAAAGCAGGAGCCTATAACAAAAAAGCGGCTATCGGTATCACTACCGGCGGGATTTTCGGAGTGCTGGCGGCAGTTTATATCGTTAAATCTCTGCCCTTAAAACTGCTCACCTGGTTGGTCATCGGGGTTATCTTTATCACCGCCCTGACACTGCTCCGCGCCGGTTTTAAAGCCTCCGGCGGGGGTGCGGCGCACCCACCCTCTTAGCCTCCGGCGGCCCTGCCGGGGGCCAAACTTTTGATGATTGAGAAGCAAAAACATCTCTTCATATTCATTTTCCTTCGATATTCGAGATTCGATGTTCGATATTCTTTCTCCTCCCCTGGTGGGGAAAAAAATTATTTTTTTTCTTGCCGCTCTTTGGCCCGGAAACCTGCGACTCTCAAGGAGTACCGGGCTTGCTTCACATTCCCGGGAAAATTTTCTTACCCCCAAACACTTGCATTTATCGAAAATAAATTATAAAATAAGGCTTCTCTCTACGGAGAGGTGTCCGAGTGGCTTAAGGAGCACGCTTGGAAAGCGTGTGTGCTGGGAACGGTACCGTGGGTTCGAATCCCACCCTCTCCGGTTGAGATTCTTTGTTAATCGTACCGGCAAATAAGGGTATTCATGGAAGATAAAATAGCAAATATAATTTGGTCCGGGAACCCGGCAATACAGGCTTGTGAACCTTGTCAGGGCCGAAAGGCAGCAGCAATAAGCAGGTTCTCGTATGTGTCCGGGACCTCCCGGGCTTCTAATATATACAGCTCGATCCCACTCCGGGATACGGTGCACTCACCCTCCAGGCCCCCCGCGGAGCCAAAATTCGCTTCCCGGGCGAAGGAAATTCCTGCCTGGAAACCATCTATTAACGGCAATTCCCGGGCTTTTCGAGGCGCTTTATGTACCTGGCTTTAGCAAGAAAATACAGACCGCAGAGATTCGCCGATTTAATCGGCCAGCCCCACGTCACCAAAACCCTGCAAAATGCCATAGAAATGGACAAACTCTATCCTGCTTTAATTTTTTCCGGGATGAAAGGAGTGGGCAAGACATCGGCGGCAAGGATTCTCGCTAAAACCCTGAACTGCGAAAAAGGCCCGTCCAGCGAACCCTGCAACGAATGTGCCGTATGTAAAGAAATTACCGGGGATAAATCACCCGATTATCTCGAAATCGACGGCGCCTCCAATAACGGTATCGAGGAAATCAGGAGCCTCAAAGAAAAAGTAAAGTACAAACCTTTTAAAAATAAGTTCAGGATAGTGGTGATCGACGAAGTGCACATGCTTTCCAATTCCGCCTGGAATGCCCTGCTGAAAACCATTGAAGAACCCCCGGAAGCGACCTATTTTATCATGGCCACTACAGATTTTCATAAAATTCCCGCCACCATCGTGTCGCGCTGCCAGCACTTCGAATTTAAACGCATTCCCCACGAAGTCATCGTCACCCTGCTAAAAGAGATCAGCGCCAAAGAGGAAATAAAAGTCACCGACTATTCCCTTTATTTGATTGCCAGGGCGGGGGACGGCAGTTTAAGGGATGCTAAAAAAATACTGGATCAAGCTTATGCCATTTCCAGCGGTAATATCAAAGATGAAGATGTAATCTCTATCCTGGGAGTAATCGAGGAAGAAATCTTTATTAAACTAACGAAAAGTATCCTTAATAAAGGGCGCAGAGAGATTATCGAAATCATTAACAACCTGTCCGAAAGAGGTATGGATTTACGATTTTTTTACAGCGAATACCTGAAGTTTTTCCGGGATCTGCTTGTCCTGAAATCTTTGCAGGACGCAGAAAAACTGCACAATCTTAACCCCGAAAATGTGCCGAAAATTAAAGAGATGTTAAAAAACATCAGGGAAGTGGAGCTGCTGAGATATTTTAATGCAGCCAAAGACCTCGAGCAGACCATGCGGAATACGGAAAACCCACGTATCATTTTAGAGTATTTGTTTTTGAAGTTGTCTTATTTCCCATCGCTGACCTCGATAGAAGAGTTCATCGAGAAGATGAAACCGGACAGCCTACCGCGCACGGAGAACTACCGGCCGCCCTATGAAGCAGCCGGGATAGAAGATAGAGGCGGCGCCGCGCCGGCGCCCGCTGTCGAAGTGAAAGAAAGGACCGCACCTGCCGGGAGCAGTGGCAATCCAGGAGCAGCAAAGGAAAGCCCGGAAGAAACAAAACAAGATAAAAAGACGAAAAAAAAGGAAAAACTTAATGAACCGGGAAACGACGATAAGATACACGGCCTGACGGACGTATTAAAAGGAAAGCTCGTTTCCATAGATAGCATAAAAGGAGAACAAAATGCCTAAGATGCCAAATATGAACCAGGTACTAAAGATGGCCCAGGAGATGTCCAGCCAGATGGAAGAACAGATGGACGCCATAGAGGTAGAAGGTAATGCCGGCGGCGGTATGGTAAAAATTGTGATGAACGGGCATAAGAATATATTATCCCTAACCATCTCGCCGGATGTAGTGGACCCCGAGGACATCGAGATGCTGCAAGATTTAGTCATCGCCGCAGCCAATGATGCGCTGACCAAAGTGGATGAACAAGTTAAAGAGAATTCCCCCGCGATGCCCGGAATGCCGGGAATGCCCGGCGGCTTCCCTTTCCCGGGCATGTAAGCTTAACTTTACAGTAGGAATAAAAGTACTGCGGATGAGGAGATATAAATGTTCGATTTTACCCCCCCGGTAACCAAATTGATTGCCGAACTAAAAAAAATACCGGGAATCGGCAGAAAGTCCGCGCAGCGGATTAGTTTCCATCTCCTGAAATCGGGAAAACAAGAAGCCCTCGAACTGGCGAATGCGATAATTGCAGCCAGGGAGAGTACTTTTTTTTGTTCCCTCTGTAATAATATCACCACCGCGGACCCCTGCGAAATTTGCATCGCTCCCGCCAGGGAAATAAACAAAATCTGTGTAGTGGAAGAACCCTTTAACATTTATTCTATAGAAAAAACCAACCTCTATAAAGGTTTATACCATGTCCTGCACGGAAATTTGTCTCCCCTGCAAGGGATCGGCCCCGACGAACTAAAAATATCCGGTTTGACCGGCAGGTTAGAAAAAGGAAACGTGGAAGAGGTTATTTTAGCCACCAGTCCCACTACCGAAGGCAATGCCACCGCCCATTATTTATCCCGGTTGATGAAAAAATACGGCATCAAAATAACCAGGATTGCCTTAGGACTGCCTATCGGAGCGGACATGGACTACGTGGATTCCGTGACCATAGCAAAAGCCATCGAAGGCAGGGTAGAGTTATAGGAGCAGCACATATGAGCAAGAACCTGACCATTAAATGGCACGGCAAAGCGGAGCAGGGAGTTTTTACCGCAGCCGCGGTGCTGGCCCGGGTGTTGGCGTCGGGGGGCAAATATGTCCAGGCTTTCCCGGAATTTAACATAAAAAAATGTGGAGCGCCCCAAAAGGCTTTCAACCGGATATCAAATTCCCCCATCAGGCTTCATTCGCTGGTTTTGGACGCCGACATCGAAGCAGTTTTGGACCCCCGGGCGCTGAAATATATAGATATTAAACTCGGAGCAAAAGAGGAAACGATTTATGTCATAAACACCACCTTAAGCGCTGAGGCTGTTAAAGAGAAATTTAATCTCAAAAAAAACAGGGTTTTTACTTTTGCCGCAAACTCAACCCCGGCCTATATCCCGTTAATGGCGATAATTGTCCATTTTATGGAATTAATGCCCGCAGCCGACTTTAAAGAAAAGCTGCTGGAATCATTATCTATCAAAAGGGACAGCGACACAGCAGCGGAACATATCAAAACTTTAGACCGGGCATTAAGCGAGGTGCAGGAGGCATGAGTTTAAAAAACTGGCGCAAACTGACCATAGGAGGTGTTAACCTCGAGCCCGGCAGTGCGCTGAAAAATATCACCGCATCCTTTAGAAGCGGTAAAAAACCGGTATTTAACCCGGATAATTGTACAAATTGTTTTTTTTGCTGGGTTTTTTGCCCGGAAAATGCTATAATAGTAGACCGGGAAAAAATCACCGGTATTAATTATGATTATTGTAAAGGATGCGGAATTTGTGAGAATGAGTGTCCTGTTGAAAAAGAGAAACCTATTACCATGGAAGATGAACCGGTCGAGTATTGATAATAATTTTTTTTCATGGTATAATGAATCGTCGGATTCTAAAGAGGAAGGATAGTAGAAAATGCCAGCTATCGAAGTATTAAATGGGAACTCGGCAGCAGCCGAAGCAGTTAGACAGGTTAACCCGGACGTGGCGGCCGTCTATCCCATGATTCCCGCGTCTGAAATTACGGAAAAAATCGCTTCCCTGGCAGCAGACGGACAAATCGATACCGAAATCCTCACCGTAGAATCCGAACACAGCGCCATGAGCAGTTGTATCGGGGCATCCAGCGCCGGAGGCAGAGTCTTTACCGCCGCTGCTGCCCGGGGACTGGCAGCGGAGCATGAGACGCTTTTTATCGCCTCGTCCTTAAGGCTGCCTATTGTCAGCGCAGTAGTTAACGGGGCCTTGTCCGCGCCCCTAAACCAAAATACCGATCACTCCGATTCCATGGCGGAACGGGACTGCGGTTGGATCCAGATTTATTCCGAAAATCCCCAGGAAGCCTATGACAATATTATCCAGGCTTATAAAATCGCCGAACATATGGAGGTCAGGGTACCGGTAATGGTAGCATTAGACGGATTTGTCACTTCCCACTCCGCAGAGAACACGATCATCGAAAAAGGGGACGAAGTAGCCGAATTCGTGGGAAAATTCGAGCCCCTTTATTCGCTGCTCGATACAGACAATCCCAAAACAATCGGTTCCGGCACCGGGCCCGATTACTATTTTGAACACAAAAGAAACCAACTGCAAGGCATGATAAACTCCCGGAAAATAATAAAAGAGGTAGGCAAAGAATTCGGCGACCGGTTCGGCAGGTACTACGGTTTTTTCGAATCTTATAAATTGGATGACGCTGAGTTTGCCCTCTTACTAATGAGTTCTTCCTGCGGTACGGCAAAAGAAGCCATCGACAGGCTGAGGAGCAGAGGCGAGAAAGTAGGACTTTTAAAATTAAGAGTATTCAGGCCCTTTCCAGTCCAGGAGCTAAAAGAAACCCTGGCTGGTTTAAAAGCTCTGGCCGTACTCGACCGGGTATTAACTCCCGGCAGCGTAGGAGGTCCCGTATTTAACGAAATTAGGTGCGCCCTTTATGATTTAGAGAAAAGACCACGGATTTTTCCTTATGTTTACGGGTTAGGCGGTAGGGATATTAGGATGGAGCATTTCGAAGAAATCTTTGCGGACATGCGGGAAGGCCAAACAAAAACGGCTGAAACAGGTGCGGCAGTAAGATTTATAAACCTGAGGGAAGAGGATGGTTAGTTTACAGGATCTGGCCAGGAAAGAAGATTTATTCGTATCGGGTCATGACCTCTGTCCCGGCTGCAGCATCCCGATAATCTTAAAGATCGTATTAAGAACCGTGACATCCCCGGTAGTGGTAACTAATGCCTCCGGCTGCCTGCAGGCAGGTTCGAGCAAATTCCCCGGCAGCGCCTGGAAATTAAATTGGCTGCATAACAGTGCGGAAAATGCGGCGGCAGCCATGTCGGGTATTCATGCCACTTATTCTTCCCTGAAAAAAAGAGGGAAATTGCCGGTTGAAAAAGAGATAAAATTTCTCATAATAGGAGGCGACGGCGCCACCTATGACAGTGGACTGCGCTCTATTTCCGGTGCAGTGGAAAGAGGAGAGGATTTTGTCTATTTATGTTATGACAATCAACTTTATGCCCATTCCGGCGGGCAGCGTTCCGCTGCATCCCCTATGGGAGCAGCCACCGGCACCACTCCCCCGGGCAGCGTACTGCCCGGCAAACTCCAGGCCAGGAAAGATATTACAGGGATTTTCGCGGCTCATAAAATCCCCTATGCCGCACAAACAGTTCCCTGGCTGTGGCAAGATTTACACAAAAAAGCTGAAACGGCTTTCGAAAGCCCCGGGCCCGCTTATTTAAACGTATTAACCCCCTGTCCTACCAGGTGGTCTACACAGGCTAATAAAGCCGTCGAAATGAGCAGGTTGGCCGCGGACACCTGTGTTTGGCCGATATACGAGGTTAGGTACGGTAGGAAAGTTACGGTTAACTACAAGCCCAAAAAGAAGTTACCGGTAACCGCATGGTTGGAATCTCAGACCAGGTTTTCCCACCTGTCCAGGTCTGAGAACAAATGGATAGTTGAAAAAATTCAAGAAGAGGTCGATAAAGATTGGGAATTCTTACTGGCCTCAGAAACCAAAGACAGGACTAACTAAGATGGAAGAAAATTTTATAATATACAACGAAGAGTACGTTTTGATCAGGAATATCCTGAAGGATTTAAAGGGAAACACCGGTGCAGAGATTATCTTTATCACCGACTCCGAAGGTCACTGCATTGCATCTACCGGTGAAATGGAAGATTCACGTTTAAATTCCATATCTTCACTTATCGCCGGTAGTATTGCGGCAGTAAACAGTATCGCGCAGATGCTCAATGTTGAAAAGTTCAACACGATTTTGACTGAGTCGGCTCAAAAAAGCCTGCATATCTCGTTAATTAATGAGAAAACCATGTTGATCGTGATGTTCGACAAAAATGTAAATCTCGGTGTGGTCAGGCTGCGAGTTAAAAACTCCACCGAGGATTTAGAAAAGATTTTTGTTAAAATCAACGAGAAACTTCAGTCCAGCGCCATGGCGGATATTGATTCCCCCTTTGAAGGGGTATCGGACGAAGATATCGATGAAATATTTGGAGATTGAAATTGTCGTTCTTAAATTATTCAACCAAAGAGATTAACTTTAAAATCGTATACTACGGACCGGGTTTAAGCGGAAAAACGACCAACATCAAGATGATTTACGACAAGGTCAAGTCGGACAGCAAAGGGAAGCTGGTCAGTCTGGCAACCGAAACCGAAAGGACCTTGTTTTTCGATTTCTTCCCCTTAGACTTAGGCACAGTAAAAGGTTACCAGGTCAAATTCCATCTCTACACCGTACCTGGACAAATCTATTACAGCAGTTCACGAAAACTGATCATGAAAGGCGTCGATGGCGTGGTATTTGTCGCCGACAGCCAGCGTGAGAGATTCGAGGCAAATATCGAAAGTCTTCAAGATATGTTCAGTAACTTGAAAGAGTACAATATCGATTTTGCCACCTTACCCTATGTACTGCAATTGAACAAGCGGGATTTACCCAACATCACCCCGGTGAATGAGATGATGGCAGCCCTGAGAAAGAAAGACGAACCTGTGATCGAATCGATTTCACTGAAAGGAGACGGGGTTATTGAAACGCTGAAAGGCATCTCCAAATTGATCATGGTAAACGTCAAGCAGAAGTTGAAATAGTGAAACACACAGTAATCGAAAAGATATTCCGTGAGCATGCTGAGGAAGAAGTCAAGCCGGGTAGTATCGTATGGATTAACCTCGATGTCGTTAGCGCCAGGGACTTCGGTGGTCCCAATGTAGTTAAAAACTACAGGAAAGCCTACGGCAGTAGTCAAGTCTTTGACGCAGGAAAAGTTTTCTTTACCTTTGATTTAACGGTTCCTCCCAAAACCATCCAGTATGCGAACAATCAGCAGGTTTGCCGGGATTTTGCCGGCGAGCAGGGGATAAAAGTCTATGATGTGGACCAGGGTATCGGCACTCATACTTTTATCGAACAGGGTTTTGCCCTGCCCGGCACAATTGTAGTGGGCACCGACAGTCACATGAACATATTGGGAGCCGTCAATTGTTTCGGCCAGGGTATGGGTGATGTGGATATTACTTTCGGATTCCGTTTCGGTAGGACCTGGTTCCAGGTCCCGGAAACTGTAAAAGTCGTGTTAAAAGGCAAACCGCAAGCTGCGTTTTCAGCCAAAGACCTAACCCTGTACATCCTGGGAGTTCTAAAAACAGGCAAATTATTGGGTAAAGCGGTGGAATTTTACGGCCCCGCGGTAGAAAATCTCGACCTTGCCGGCCGCATAACCCTGCTCAGTATGATCACCGAGATGGGTGGCATCGTCGGTTTCATCCCCTTCAGGGGGGCGGCCCCCCCAGCCCATGAGGGGCCTGAGAATAGCACCTCCAACCGGCGTGGTAAACAAGCTCGTTTTTCTAACAAACCTCCGGGAAGTAATAATAAGGACACTGCCGAAGAGCTCAAACAGATCAACGGATTGTCTTCTCTTCCCGCGGAAGTGAGGGCAGACGAAGGCGGCCACTATGCTGAAACCATCGAGATCGACGTATCCGGCATAGGGCCTATGGTATCGGAACCCCCCTACCCTCATAACGTTAAAAAAATAACTGAAATAGAAAAAGTAAAGGTTGATTTCGGTTTTATCGGTTCCTGCACCAATGGGCGTATCGAGGATTTAGAAGCGGCCCGGCGTATTCTGAAAGGTAAGCAGCTTGCGCCCGGTGTGCGATTAGCCGTAGTTCCCGCTACCAGGGCGGTTTACTATGAAGCCATGGAACGCGGGATATTGTTTGACTTGTTAAAAGCCGGAGCTATTATCTCTAATCCCGGGTGCGGCGGATGTGCTCAAGGTCACATCGGCATGACCGGCAAAGGAGAGGTAATGGTATCCACCGGCAACCGGAATTTTCCCGGCAAGCAGGGGGACGGCCAGAATTACCTGACCTCGCCTGAAGTGGTAGCTTACTCCGTATTAAAGGGATACCTATCGGCCCCGCCTGAGTAGGGCAGCCAATGAGGGGCGTATCTTGAATCAAAGACGTATTGCTCATAAAAAGTTTTGATCAAACTTTTACAAGCCCGCGGCGCGGGGGTGCGGCGCACCCAGCCTATGAGCCGCTTCGCGGCAGAAGCCAACGAGAATCGTATCTTAAAAGTAAAAACGTATCGCTCATAAAAAGTTTTGATCAAACTTTTACAAAAGTTTGG
>JAGLSW010001005.1 GCA_023135565.1 Candidatus Aminicenantota bacterium
CAATTGCAACCCTTCGGGTGTGCGAGAAAGCCCCACGTTTTTTGTAAACGCCCTTCGATCATCGGTTTCGGCCCATTTTAAAAAGTTCACTTCTTATGTAACAAGTTACATAGCTTCTCCTGCAATTCCTTTATTATCAGTACTATAGGGTTATGTAACTTGTTAAATAACTTTTTTTTATTTCTGAAATTTTTTAAAAAGTTATCATTTTAGAGAAATCTAAACAGCAAAACCCATGCGCACGCAAAAACACCCTATATATAAGGATAAATCAGAAATAAAATTTGAGGATATAAATCCATTACCTCAGCCCCTCCAAGGCCACAAATGCGCTTTTAGCCCTGTCTGCCGCTGTGCCACTATTCTTTCTTTTTCTTTTCCGCCTCCGCCTCTTCTAATTTGCGTACCCAGGCTTCCGGATACTTAAGTGAGCTCGGCCACTCTAACAACTCCGGCTTTTGCGCCCCTAGTCTCCGCACTACAGCCTGGTCCAGCCCTTTCACGTCGTACAGCGTAAAAGCCTTTAATAGCTGCACCGTTGTCAAAGACTTCGCCCCTGTTAGGTCGGCCCTGGAGAGACCGGCCCCTGCCAAGTCGGCCCCACTGAGATCGGCCCCGCGCAGGTCGGCCTCAAAGAGAAAGGCCCAGCCCAGGTCGGCTCCGTCGAGATTGGCCCCGCGCAGCCGGGCGAATCTCAGGTTGACACCGGCAAGCTTATCTTTCCATTCCTCCACCGTCTCTTTGAGATGCTCCACCATGACGTCGTAGCGCGCCTCGCTGCCCACAAGCGAAGCACACACCGTACCCGGCTTTAAGATATAGGGCTTTTGCGGGCAGCGCATATCCTGCACCCTGGGTATCTTTTCCAGCGCTTTTTTTTGCATGGCGGGTATCGTCAAATGGGTAAATATGGTGTTGGCCCGGTTTTCGATAATGTCCACCCGGTTCTCATAGCGTGTTGACGTGATCCCGTAAAGCGCCGTATAAATACCCAGTATCCACAAAAAGAAAGTAGCCGGTTTACGTAGCGGTTTTTTGGACTCCAAAGGCGGCCTTATCTTGCTGCAAATATAGCGCACCCCGGAAAAATCCCACACTAACCACACCAGGAACCGCCCCGACCCCTTTGCCAGGGATTTTAAAAACTTAACAGCGGATATTTTTAGTTTCTTAAAGGAAAAAAGAGCATTTGTTTTTTTCGACTTTTTAGTTTGTTTTGGACTCATGTTCCCTCCGTTTAAAAGTGGATTGGTTTTAAAACAGATTGTATAAAAATCCCTTCCAATTGTCAATTATTCTGCTGCTTTTTCCCAGCCTTTTTTATAGGTTTTACCCCTAAAGTTTATAAAAATACCGGTAGATTATCCGGCTTAAAGATGGATAGATTACCCTTGACCGTTCGTTTTTTCAGGGGGAGGGGGAGCCGAGGATGACCGTTTAGTGGTTAATGAAGTACGGCATAAAACCTAAAACCAAAAATCGCTAAATTTTCGTGATCGCTGGAAACCCGCTCTGCCACGTCCTAAACGCGATTTTGATGCACTTGCAAAAACGCCTTTTTTTTTACTTTCCGGGAAATTTAAGAACGATTCTTTTTAGGGCGAAAAACCGTAAAGCATTGATATAAAAGGGTTTCCACGGATAAAAAGAGGCGAACAAAACGGTAATCAAAACGCTGCTTTTGCCAAAAAAAACGCCGGAAACCCGCTCTGCCACGTCCTAAACGCGATTTTGATGCACTTGCAAAAACGCCTTTTTTTTTATTTTCCGGGAAACTTGAGAACAATTTTTTTTAGGGGTAAAAACCGTAAAGCATTGATATAAAATGGTTTCAGCGTTTAACGGAGGCGAACAAAAGGGTAATTTTGACGCTATTTTTGCAGAAAAAAAAGCCCGGAAACCCGCTCTGCCACGTCTTCGCCACGTTTTGCCAATTTCTGCCACCACGTGGCAAAAGGTAAGTTTTTAACTAATTTTATACTTCGTAGGACGAATAAAAACGACTACGGTTACCGGGTTATCTTACGACCATATGAAATTTTTATAAAAATCACACAAAAACTATTGAAATCAACTATAATCTATGATACCATGCCGTTATGAATGAAAATCAACTAATTTTGATGTTTATCTTTGTTTTTCGGCATTTTCAAACTGTTTGGTTAAAGATAATGAAAATCTTGACAAAGGAGGTGGTTAAATTGATTTAGGGATTTAGGTTAAAAGGTGGGGAAGCTAAAAACACGGCACGTCTTTAACTTCCCCGAAGATCAACAAAAAATGTTGTATTCTTCCTGAATTATACAACATTACCAGGACGTTTTAAATATGGAGATCGACAAAAAATGAAAAACAAAAGAACTGAGAGAACGCAACGAGGTAAGCCAATTATAACCGAACGGTTAAAAGGGTTGTGCCTTGTAGTGCTTTATTTATCCGGTTGGGAAGAAGACTCAAGAAAAAATCCCGGTCAAAAACTGTTCAGATCGTGGAAGGGTTACCCCTTCGAGATTCTAAACGAATTTGAAGAGAAGAAATACATTACCCAACACCGGAAAGCAAAGAGCGTTGTTTTTACTCCACGAGGTAAAATCATGGCTCAGAAAATGGAAGCAAAATACCTGTAAACAAATTGTCCCCCCCGCCTTACCCGGTGGGCCGTAAAATCGAAGGGCCGCCGGGTAACCGGGTAGGGTGATCAGTTAGAAAAAAACCAAAAAAAGGAGATCAAAAAATGAATTATTTACAAAAGTTTTTAGATATGCTTGATAGCGGATATTTAGAGCAACTGTTAAAGATTACCCCTGGAAGTAGTGAAGCAGAGACGGCAAAAAATGAATTTATCAAAATGATAGAAAAAGGTCAAAAAGGTGCTGAAATGGTCGAAAAGTTCACAAATTGCCTTGCATTACATCAAGAATTATGGTTTAATATGGGATGGTCACCGGGGTGGTCAGCCGGAGCCAGTACTATTGTTAAGCTGGCCGGTTTAGATACGCCGGAAATTAGTAAGATCATGCAAGCCGTAAAATTTAACACAGAATAACAGGAGGTGCCATGCCGAAGGTTTTAAACGGTATTGGGCGCGTTTTTACAATTCAAGAAATTGCGCAAGCTCTTGAAGTTTCAGAACTAACAATCCGCAAATATTACAGAGAAGGACGCCTAAAAGGGCAGAAGATAGGTAAAACAGTGTTTGTTACTGAATCGGTTTTAAAAGACTTTTTAGAAGGTAAAACGCCGGAACCAGAAGAGAAGAAAACAGAAGATGAAAAAAAACCGGATAAAGTAGAGAAACCCGAAGAGAAAAGCACAGAATAATTTATTAAGACCGTTTAGGATTTTCGGCAAAAAGGCACCGGGGAAAGTTTATAATATAACCCTCCTAAATTCCATCATGTAAAATAGCATGTGGAAAAAACACGGAGAAAATCATGCTTAATGCCAACCGCAACATATGTGTAAAATATAAATTATTTGTTGACAAAATCAAAAGTTTATTACATATATATGCTATGGAATCGACATTCAGCGAATTTGCAAAACAAAATCAGATGCTTTGGCTTGCACCCAAACAGGTAGCAAAATTAATGCAATGTTCTGTGGAGCATATTTACGATCTTGTAAAATTTGGTAAAATATGCTACATTAAAGATGGCAAGAACATAAGGTTCAAGCCAGAGGACTTAGATGAATACGAGAAGAATTCATATGTCAGGAGAATTTAATATGGCGCTATTCAAACGGAAGAATAGTAACCACTGGCAGATGTGCTTCTCAGTAAACGGAAAAACGATCAGGAAATCTACAAAAACCGCAAACAAAAAAGTGGCCCAAAGAATTTTTGAAAAGGCGAAAGTTGAAGCCGCAGAAGGTAAATATTTTCAAAACGCAAGATCAAAAATGCCCTTTGACCAATTGGTAAAAGAATTCCTGGAAAAGCACAGTAAAGTTGAAAAGGCAAGTTACAGGAGTGATATTTCCCTGGGAAAACGTTTGAAAGATTATTTCAAACAAAAACCGATTGGTAAAATCACCGCCTACGACATCAAATCATGGCGGAAGTGGAGAAAAGACCAGAACACAGTTAGAGGCAAGCAGATAACAAAAGCTGCTGTAAACCGGGAATTGTCTCTAATGAAAACCATGTTTAACCTTGCTGTGGATTGGGAATGGTTGGAAGTGAATCCCGCCGCCAAAGTAAAAAATTTAAAGGGTGAAAATCAGCGTTTGAGATTTTTAAACCGGGATGAAGTATCCCGGCTAATTGCGAATTGTGTTTCCTATTTGAAACCGATTGTTATTACTGCGGTTTCAACGGGAATGCGACGTGGTGAAATCTTTAACCTTACCTGGAAAAATGTTGATTTTCAGCACGGCTTTATTCATATTGAAAAGAGTAAAAACTATGAAAGCCGCGACATACCTATGGATAGTTTTCTATGTGAAACCCTCAAGAATCTGAGAGGAAACAGTAACGGTAGTGAATACGTTTTCTGTAAGGAAAACGGAGAAAGGCGTAAAAGCATTCAACGGTCTTTTACAAATGCCTGTAAAAGCGCAGAAATAGAAGACTTTCGTTTTCATGATTTGAGGCATACCGCCGCCAGTTTGTACGCGAGCGGCGGGGTTGATCTAATCACATTAAAAAACATTCTCGGCCACAAAACGATTACCATGACGTAGCGTTACGCTCATTTTATCCCGGACAAGCACCATAAAACACGACGTATTATGTCTGATTTTTGGTTGTCGGAAGGTGACACAGTTAGTGTCACAGCGGTTAAAAATTAGCAAAGAAACACCCCCGAAACGGTCTATATTAAACCGTTTCGGGAAATTTAAAAATTCCGTAGATTTGATTCTAAACCCCGTGCGCACG
>JAGLSW010001006.1 GCA_023135565.1 Candidatus Aminicenantota bacterium
TTGAAAAAAATCACTGAAACTGCAAGTTTTACATTGAAAAGTTAACACTGGATATCCCAACTCCTGTATTTCTCTTTACAATAGATAAAATTACTATCACTAACGGTTATGCTATCTTCTGTATTTTTTCACTATTTTTGTAACAGGATCGGTTGTAGTAACACCTAACTAAGAAAGCCAGAGACGCCCTCATCTTGCGACCTACTATAATGGGTGTGGGCATCGACATCAACAAAATTATTGATAAATTATTCTCCCGCAAAAAGAATAAAAAATCAAAAAAAAGTAAAAAATAAGGGACAGGCTAAAAGAATTGGCCTCCCCTTTTCTTTTGCTAAATAGTTGAAAAATTCCGAAAACTAAAATATAATATCAACATGAAAGAAATATTCAAGATTAATGATAAGATTATCAAACGGATTATGCAGAAACCGGACAATGCAAAAACATTCCTGAAAAAAATTCTGCCCGAAAAAATAAAAAAAAGAATCGACTTTTCAAGTTTAGAAATCGGCCCTACCAATTATGTGTCCCAGGAGTTCAAAGAATATTTCGCGGACATCATAATCAAAACAAAAATAATCTCGAGAAAAGGAAAAAAACTGCTTACGGATATATGTTTTATTTTCGAACACAAAACAGAAGCCAAACTAAAAATTTTTATCCAATTCTTGAAATATATGGTCCAGGAATGGCAAAAAGATATCGACGAAAAGGTCCCGCTGCGTATCATCATTCCAATCGTATTTTATCATGGCAGAACCCCCTGGGAAATACCGGCATCCTTTGCCGGTCAATTCGACATCGATGATGATATTAAAGAGTATTTGTTGAATTTCAAGTATATCCTGTTCGACACCGGACCCTGGGATTTCCGGGAAGAAACCGATGAACAGTTAAAAAATAATGTCTTTCTATTGAGCGCCATGGCGCTGATGAAATGCGCCTATAACGACGATCGAGAAACAATAGAAGGAATATTCGATTTCTGGCGTGAGAAAGGATTTACCGGTGATATTGAAAATGTAATATTCTTCCTCACCTATATTTCAGAGACTAAAAATTTAAGCCGAAAACAACTAAAAGAGTTGTTGGAAAAAAGTAAAATAGAAGGAGGTGAAATCATGGAAACATTAGCCCAAAGACTGAGAGCCGAAGGTAGAATAATGGGAATAGAAGAAGGAGAGAAAAGAGGAGAAAAAAGAGGAAAATTTGAGACAGCTAAACGCATGTTAAATAGCGGTTTGACTGTTAAAGATATTGTCAAATTTACCGGCCTTTCAGAAAAAGAGGTGAAAACACTAATAAATTAGCTCCGCTGCGCGGGGGGACGGCGTCCCCAGCCAATAAGCCACTTCGCTGCAAGAGCACCCCAGCTTATTAAAAAAGATTGCTCTGGAGCTGAAGGCTGGTGCTGAATGCTGCCTATCAAAGGTTTCTGCTCGCCGAAGGCAGAACGATTATTTTATAAAAAATTTGCCCACATAAAGAAGATCGCTTTGGCTTTCCAATTTCCAGTAGTACAGACCGGGCGACAATTCCTCTTTAAAAAGATAACGGCTGTCCTTTACTTCGTAACGGAAAAGCACTTCGTTCTTATTGTTCAATATCTTGAGATGCAGCGGCTCCTGCTTCGTCTCTTCCCAGGAAAAAAGAATCTCCTCCTGGAGATAAATATTATTCCCGGGCGAAAGAATATGCACAACACCACTCCTGGAGGGACTGCCGATCATGTTCTCTAAGTTCGGGTTGACCCGGTAAGCCGGCGGAACCGACGGCCGGGGGGGTGTTTTTTTCGCTCCTGCCGTACCGGTTTCGACGCGGGTTTTTTCTACTTTTGCCGCTGTTTCTTGGCCGGTTTCCGGGGTACCGGGCAGCGGCTGTTCCTGCACTTTGTTTTCTCCGATTGCAGGCGTTTGGCGAAGGGTGGTCAATTCGTTCTTAATGCCTAAGAAATAAAAGATCAGCACAAAAGAAAATACGATGAAAATAGTGGCTGCCCTACGGAACTGCGATTTCTGCCTACGGCTGTGCTGTGGGAATTCCACCACCTGTCCCGCCGGAGAATCCACGGGGGCAGCGGCGGGATTTTTCCGGAATAAAAACAGGTCCAGTATTTTATCTTTACATTCGGTGCAGTTCTCTACGTGATCCAATGCCTCCGCCGGCAGCATAGATAGATCATCCCGGACTAAAGCGTCTACATATAAAGCAGACGAAGAATCGTTTAAATGTTCCATATTTGTATGAATATCCTTTTTCGATGTCATTATTTACCTCCTCCAAAATAAATTTTTTGTCCTTTTGTCATTTTTAACCCCCCGTATAGGCGCTGCCTGTGTGTGCCCGCGTACGGACAGGCACTGCAGCAGCCCGGCCTTGATAATAGAGCAGCACTAACTCGCCCACATTTTTGCGGTTGTATACCACGGCGTTATGAGTGCGGTTCAGATGGGAAACGATTTCGTCGATTTTTACGAAAACCCATTTCCTGATGGTGTCGCTTTGACTATGCCTGCCCTCATGCAGGTTAAATACCCCTACCACATTCTCGAACATGGTTTTGTCTTTTACTCTTTTGAAATCCCGGGTTAGGGTCTCCTCGTCTGTCCGGCTGCAATTGGGGAAACAACTCCTGGTGTCGTCTTTTTCCACGGGGATGCGGTATTTGAGTTTCAGGCACAGTTCGAGTTTCGGTCTGATCCTGTAATACATTTTTATGATGGTTCGCAGTTTTAACAACTCTTCATCGATCAACAGTTTGTTCATCATATCACCATTTTTATCACCGTCGAAAAGATTATCCGCCGGTTCGAGTTCTCCGGCTGTCAGCGGGCGAATATTCCTCTCGCGGATAATGTCTATATATATATTACGGACAGTGACCAGCAAATAGGATGTAAATGTGGAAAAATTTTTCGTTTTAAAATCATATTTCTCGCGAATCTTGTAGATTTTATCTTCTATCAGCCGGGTGATTACTTCCTGGAAAACATCTTCCCGCTCATCCTGGCTGCCGTGCTTGTAAAAAATAAACCTTTCGATATATTTGCGGTACATCATGACCACGGTGCGGGGATGGTTTATTAGGAGATTCTTAAACCCCAGTATCTCTTCGCCGGCTGCTGCCCATTTTTGTTTCTTTTTGCTGCCGGGGGCTGCTGTTTTTTTGTATTGGCGGTACAGTTCCGGCAGGTCCCGGCGGGTTTTGGCCGCCTCCAAAAAAAGATTAAAAAGGAGAAGATGGATATCGGGGAATAGATTTTTGGGGTATTTTTCTGCCGGGTAAAGTTCTTTTATAGTTGTTTCCACCATAAGATGGTAGTCGTCTTTGGTTCTTAAGTTTTCTTTCGTTGTATTATTCATGGGGTAGTCTGTTGTTTTTTTGCGAAGCTTTTCTAATGATGAAGAAATCATTTCACCCTCGTTCATAGGCTGCGGGCCCGTGCCCGCCCTGTACTATTCATAGGGTTACTTCATGCTCTCCCTGCCGGCAAATTCCCGCTGCAGCGAAAATTCGGAAAAATCGGTTAACCATTCGCCTTCGATAACAAAATGGGACAGGTATTTGCCGATGGCCGGCCCGAACATAAAACCATGACCCGACATGCCGGAGGCAATATAAAGACCTTCGATTTCGCTTTCATCTACCAGCGGGTTGCCGTCCGGGGTCATGGTGTAGCATCCGGCCCAATGCCGCAGTACGGCCACCTTTTTTAAGGACGGCACTAACCGGCTCATCCTCCAGGCGGCCCGGGGCAGGAAATCGAAAGAGGCATCTTCGCGGATGCCGGGCACATTGGGAACCGGTGTGTAACAACCGATGATCTGCCCGGTTACCATTTGATTAAAATAACAGCCGTCGCTGCGGTAATCCACTATCATGGCATCGATAATTTTAGGAATCCTTTCGGTAATAAGGGCTTCGTGCCGTTCCGGGAAAAGGGGGAGTTCCAGTCCTAACTGCGCTGCGATATCTCCTGTCCAGGGGCCGGCGCTTAAAATCACTTTGGCCGCTTCCACCATTGTGCCGTCACCGAGGGTCAACGAAAAATTGCCGTTTCTGCGGATGGAGACTACCGGGTTGGCCAAATAAAAATCACCGCCGCGTTTTTCTATTTTCTGCCTGTATCCGCGCAGTATAGCAAAGGGGAAAGCCTGGCCGTCATCAGGGCAGTAGGCCCCGGCCAGGAGGCCGTTACTGTTGATATGGGGGACGATTTCTTTTATTTCTTCGGGACTGAGCAGCGACACGTTGACCTTTTCTTTTTTTTGAATGGCGATGTTCTTCTCGAAAATTTTTTTCATTTCCGGGGTGTGGGCCAAAAACAGGTACCCGCCCTGGTAAAATTCCACGGTATGACCGAATTCTTCTTCCATTTGTGAAAAGATTTCGATATTTTCCTTCATCAGGCGGATGGCCGCGGGGGTGGAGAACTGCTGCCTGATACCGCCTATGCAGCGGGTCGTAGAGCCGGAGCCGATGTATTTTTTTTCGATTATGGCCAGGTCGATCCCTGCCTGGCTGAGATAGTATGCGCTGGCCATGCCGATGATTCCAGCGCCGATAATCACAACATCATAAGTCTTCTTCATTTTTCAAATCCCTGGGTTTTAAGGTCTTTTTATAACACAAATGCCATGAATTTTCAAATTGATTAAGAAAAAAGTTGAAATTTCCTCTTATTTGTTTTATATTTAGGTTTTAGGTTTTGAAGAAAAATAAAATTTCACATCTATGCCGGTACAGGTCGGCAGTGAGCACTTACAGTGCGGGCGCTTACAGCGCGGTAATAATAACATGTTACCGTGTTTCAAAATTCCACCGTTGGGTGGTTTTCTTTTCAAGCTTGGTCCCGGCACTTAAAGTGCGGTATTGAGAAACATGTTTTACAAATTTCAAGTTTTCACCGTTAGGAGTTTTTTTTAAGCCTGGTCTTAAAAAAACGCTGTACCGGTACATAGCGGAAGTGAGCAGCATGTTTTACAAATTTCGAGTTCCCACCCTCAGGTGGTTTTCTTGCCGGCTTAGTCGTGAAAAAACACTGTTAAATCTATGGAGAATTATGAATGCGGATTGTCACCCGACCCGATTTTGACGGCATTGTATGCGCGGTTCTCTTAAGCGACGTATTAGACATCGATACCCCGGTGAAATGGGCCGAGCCCAATGCCATGCAAAATCGCTTAGTGGAGATCGAAACGGGCGATATTATCGCCAACCTGGCCTACCATGAAAACTGTTCCATGTGGTTCGATCATCATTCTACCAACAAGCCGGAAGCGCCTTTTAAAGGAGCTTATAATAAAACCGCTCCTTCAGCGGCTGGTATCGTTTTCAATTACTACAAAGGAAAATTTAAACGCGATTACCGCAAATTGGTCAAAGAAGCAGACAAGATCGACTCGGCGCGTTTATCCATAGATGAAGTGCTTCATCCTGAGAATTACCCTTACATTGCCATCGATACCACCATTACCAGTCATAACATGGCGGATGAACCCTATTGGAACCGCCTGGTGGAACTGCTCCGGCACAACGATGTTCATACTATCCTGCAAGAAAAAGAGGTAAGTAAAAGGATAGCAGTTGTAGCGAAAAAAAACAAACAGTATGCCGGGATATTAAAAGAATACACTTTCAAAGAAGGAAACGTGGCCGTTACGGATTTTCGTTCCTTAGCAAAAGCGCCTTCCGGGAACCGCTTCTTAGTGTTTTGTCTTTTCCCCGAGGCCAATGTGCACGTGAAGATTCGTTATCATAATAAGGAGAAAGATAAGGTGATTGTCAGTGTGGGGCACAGTATCCTCAACCGCAGTTGTAAAGTAGATTCAGGGAAACTTTGCTCCCAATTTAACGGCGGCGGTCATAAAGGGGCCGGGTCCTGTTCTTTCCCTGCCGCTGAAGCGGGGGAAAATATCCAAGTCATCATAAAGGCATTATTGGAAAAGAATCCCTGAGTACAGCCCCAGCTTTTTACCTCCGGCGGCCCCTGCCGGGGAGGCTAAACTTTTTATGATTTAGAATCAAAGGCGTTCACACGCGGCTTCTTGCGGCGGAGCCGCTTATTGCCCCCCCACGCGAGTGGGGCCTGTTAAAAAATCGAGGAGGAATTAATATGAAAAGATGCTCTGTTTTACTCTTATTTTTACTGTTGGTCGTACAAACGACAACGGCCCGCACCGTGCCTTTATACGGTTTTAATAAACCGAACCAGTTGGTGGTGGACGGTGACCAGTTCTTTATCGCGGATTTTCCCCACGTCTATATTTACTCGCTGGAACACTTCCTGATGCAGAAAAAATTCGGCAGGGAAGGCAAAAGAGCCCGGGAATTTTTCGGCGGCGTTATATTTTTAAATATCCAGCCCGACCAAATCGTGGCCCTCAGCGGCTGGAAGACTATTTTCTATAACCGGCAGGGGGAATTTTTAAAAGAACTCAGGAAAGACGCCGTCTTCCCTTTAGGCAAGAATTTTATCAAAGTAGACCCGGTTCGGGAAGAAAAAGAGAAAGTCAACTATTGGACTATCAACCTCAACGACGCCGGATTGAAAAAAATAAAAGAAATTTACCGCTACCCGGTGTTTATGCAGGGCAAAGGCCCCCAAGCAGGCGCGCACGTCATCAATCTTCTGCGGCAGTTCGGCTTATTCAAAACCGCGCTGGACAAATTCGTGCTTATGGATTATAAAGATTTTATCCTGCACGTCTATGACAGCAAAGGCAATAAGCTGACCGCCATCAAACGAAAATACGAAAAACTCAAAATAACCGAGCACGACAAAAAGAAATACAGCGATTTTTTCAAAAATAGCGAGATTTATAAAGAATTCTATGAAAAAAATAAACACCGGTTTAAGTTCGACACTCATTTCCCGGCTATAAAGGGCTTCGATTTCAGGGGCGGCCTGATCTATGTGTACACTTATAAAGAGAAGGGCGCCGGCACTGAACTTTTCGTTTTCAACGTCAAAGGAAAGTTGTTAAAGAAGACTTTCCTGCCTATGAAGCATAAGAATTTATTAGACCCGGGCCCCTGTTCTTTTTGCGATTGGAAATTCTACCGGTTGATAGAGAAGGACAAAGCCGGGAAAGAATGGCAGCTAAACATCATAGATATAAAATAACTGTATTGTCCATGTAATTTAATGTCTATTTATTTAACCTGCGGTTTTGTAATTCGAGCAGAGCTGAAAGTGCGGATTCAGAAAATGAGGCTTTGATCTTCAATTTTTCATACAGGAATTCTGTTGCCGTCAACATCGCTTTATGTTTTTCGTCAAGGGAAATCAATCCCGAAATTTTGTTATAAATTTTGTTTACAGCCGCATCATTGCTTAAAAAAACGATTGATCTCTGTAAAGACCCCGGCTCTACTTTTAGTATCCCTCTTCCATAGGTTTTCGAGTAATTCTCGATCGACAACTGCCCGGGCACAGCGAGTAAACTTACCTGGATCCATTTCTTCTCGTTTTCCGACAAATTATTGAAATAAACACGATGTATCGAGTTTGTACATTGAGCCTGGTTGTTGAGCATTAGATAGGGGATTCTTGCCATTCTATAAGGAAAAAAAGCGTCGGGTACTCCCCTAACGTTAACAGCGTACCACGGTGATCTCAGCTTTGAATGTGACCTTAGATGAAATCCAAGTTTTTCACCTTCTTTGACGTAATCGTTTTCATAATTATAGTCTTTTTGGGAAAATAAGATCAATCTTTTAGACGGCGTATCGCCATTTAAACGTAGACCGGCAAAATCTTTCGCAGAAGATAAAATCGGGATTAATTGTTTTTCCTGGAAACCTTTCTCCTTCGCTTTTGATCCAGGCAGGATAAAAAATTTATCCGCGCCGGTTACTACCCCGATAAGAATTTTTGCGACTTCACCAAATCTCACGAAATTGTATTCTCTAACATACCGCTGAATTATTGTATCGATATTGTAACGTTCACTTACAGCGACCCTGTATGAATGCCAGGATTCCCTATCTAATTCAAAGAATGCCGGGTTTTCATCCAGGTCTTTTGAAAAAGAGATTTTTATCGACCGGGTTCTTTGGCCGAAATTCTTCAGCCAGACCAGCACTACCCTCTCATCCGTACCGGCAAAGTATTTCGAATCTGTAGCACAGATTTCTATCTCTTCAAATTTATTTAAAAGCCACTTCCTGACTACTTGTGCATAATCCGCCTGCAAGAAAGACCAGGGTAGTATGGCTGCTATACTACCGTTTTTTTTTAGATGTTTGACCGATTTAACAAGAAAATATACCCACAGATCGGATCTTTGTTTCAGCTTACATTCCGGTGCAATTTTTTTAAAATAGTCGCATTTTTTTTCCGGTTCGATCAGGTAATGGCGAACGTAAGGTGGATTCATAATTATCGTATCATATTTATTCTGTACCGGGAAATCGAAAAAATCCGACTTTATCAAATTTGACTGTGGTAAATGGCTTAACCTGCCGTTAACCGGTTTATTGTCGCAGCCGAAAAGAAGATGGTTGAAGTTTCTGC
This sequence comes from Candidatus Aminicenantota bacterium, assembly GCA_023135565.1. Lineage (GTDB taxonomy): Bacteria > Acidobacteriota > Aminicenantia > UBA2199 > UBA2199 > JAGLQA01. The sequence goes on from JAGLSW010001006.1 coordinate 8,523, forward strand.
TGTTATTTTTTTTTAGGAGCTGTTCTGCGGCGATAAGGAGTGCCCCGTCTCCATAAGCGGGATCGAATATAGTCTGGCGATTGTTTTTTATGACCGGTTTAACCAGGAAGTCAGCCATCGAGTCCGGTGTATAATAAATACCGTTTTTTTTATTTTCGCAAATATTTTTAATTACCATAGTAAAAATCGTTTGTGAAAAGTTTATTATTGTCCCGGTTTGAGAAAAAATCGCAGCATCTCTGGTAGAATGGTTTAAGAATTAAATCTTCATTTTTCCTTATCATACTACGCCACTCAGGGTTCCTGGTTAATTTCCAGGTTTTTTCCCCGGAGAATTCAACTACTATTAAATTAATCAATAGTGCTAATGATATGGGAGAGTAATACAACCTCGGTTCCTTAAGTTTCTCATCCATATGGCTGTTCGTCAGTCCCATTTCCTGCAATTTTCGAGAAAGTTCGCCAGCATATTGGAGATGAAAAACGGGGTGGGGCTGCCGGTAAGACGAAGATGCCGGTTCAACCGGGACATAATCGAAATGAAACTTGCGCAGCAGTTTCGATTCCCCTTTCCCGGCAATCGCTGCATAATAGCTGACATTTTTAATTGTATCGTCATCGCTCAACTCGATAAGCGCTCCGATATAAGCGGTGCCCTCTTTTCCGCCAATGATGATATTGAAATTTGTTTCGAAATCGAAACGAAAACTCGACAGCCTGTTAGGTTTTACAAAATTATGATAATATTTTTTATAGCACTTGGTTGCTGCATCAGCCAATGTGGTCATCTCATTATTGTAATAAAAGTTTTCACTACAAAACCTTAGTGTGTCGAATTCATATTTGAGTAATTTTTTCGGTTCCGGGAACCAATCGACGATCCTCATTCCGCTCCTTTCATCATACGAATTTCTTCAAAGAAAAGGGACTTTTCAAAACCCGGGTGGGGAACTGTATACTGTAAACGCACCGGGGCTCTTTTTTCGGATTTTTCATCCGTATAAGCGACCACTTCCGGATAATCTTCTTTAGAAGAATAACATTTACTAAAATCGGATTCGGTTATCCCGTCCAACTTACGTCCCAATTCCCAGGAATAAACTGAACTGCTGTCGGGATTTCGTGAAAATATTATTTCTAAAAGCTTACTCTGCCACCACCTTTCCCTGCTTTGATCTGCAAATATCCCCCTATATTCGGCATCTTCGAAAATATTTTCTACCTTTGCAAAGCTCTCTTCTTTTATACCGAGCAGGGTGGCGGCCCACATGCGGTCATATAAAAAACCCGGTTTTTTCATCAGTGTGTGCCTCACCCAACTGGAAATAGATAGCAAAAGACTTTTGTCATTATAAAATTCCTCTTTTTTTAAATCATCAGGTATAACGGCAGTCAAACGTTCTCTATCATCTTCCGGTGGGTTAAATAGATTAAGCAAATCGTTCATATTATGAGGGCGGGATTCCTTCAATTCAGAAAAAGAATTTGCAATGGCAAGTAATGTCTTGTCAGAATGCGATATATTATCAATCCTAATAATCTCTTCATAAAGGCTTTTTTGATGAGAATGGATGTCTTTCATAACATCTACACCGGTTACACAAACAATCGGGCATTCGGGCCATCGCTCCCTGATGACTTCAGCCGCGGTTGAACCGGTTTTGATACCACTGCCTTTTACTTTATTCAACATATGGTCCATTAAAATTAGGTCCGGCATATCTCTTGGCAGTTTATTTTCAAGTGTTTCCTGCAAAACTTTGTCTTTCACATCTATGAAATCCAGGTGAACGTCTAAACGTTTAACCATATTTTCCGATTCCCGTTTTCGTTCAGGGTCATCATCAATCCATAAAAATTTTAGTTTTGGTTTCATGGTAAAATCATCTCCAATTGGGTCTTCCACTCGCCTTCAGGCTCTTTAAAGAAAACCCGGCCGTTCCTGGCTCGCACAATTTCCCGTACTATACTTAATCCCAGGCCGCTGCCTGTACCGACAATATACTTATCTTCAGGATTAAGCATGTCATTTAAACGAGTGTACAACCTTCCTCCCGGGTCAGATATAAAAGGAATAAATACCTCGTCATAACGGGCCGGTTCTAATCCTATACCCGTATCTGAAAATTTTATTACCGTCTTGCCTTCCGACCTCCCGGCAGTAATCCTGATCTTCCTGGGACCACCGGCAGCAATTACCGATTTTATCGAATTGGAAAGGACATTCAATAATATGGCATACAGTTCCGCTTCCAGTATCGCTTTAAAAACAATGTTATGGGGAACCTGATCATAATCGACCTCGATTTCGTATTTATTGATTATTAAACTAAAAATATCTACTGCCCGGACAACTCTTTCATGCAGCGCCAACTGTTTCGGTTTCTCTTTCCGACTGTCTATACCGACCAGGGATGTCATTTCCAGTAGTTCCTGTAACCGGATTTTTAAACCGTCAAAAGTCTCCCCGAGCTTTTTTAATTTAAAACGTTCGCTGTCGGGCAATTTGGCTTCAAGGTTATGCATAGTGTTCTTGCTAGTTTCGAGTTCTCCCAATAAATCTTTTACTTCGTGGGAAAAAATCAGCAGCAGCGTCGAGGTAGATGCGATTAATCGCAGATGTGAAAGCTCTTCTTGACTGGCCCTGCTGTGGCTGAGAATAAGTTTTACGGCATCATGAACTGATTTTTTTAATGAGACTTTCTCTTGTTCCGGCAAGAACGTTGAAATATGTTCAACCTCTTTTCGAATATAATCTACCGCACTCTCAACTTCTTTACCCTTTTCTATCTTTTCCCCGGTTACTGCTTCCAGGCGTTCACGTGCGGTTTCTGAATCTGCTTTTTTCCGGGTATGGAGGTAATAACTGCGATATATGGTTGACCAATCGACAGCAAACCTGACAAAATCTTTTAATTCGTTGACTGCGTCTGAATACAAAAAACCTTCCCGGTTGGATTTCATTTCAAAACCCGCGGCTCTCTCCCCAATCTCCACATTGCCCACATAACTCCGCATAGATAACATATTTAAAAGTACACGAACCGGGTCTATTCCCTGGAGAGATTCGGCAAAAGTACGGAGTTCCGTCATCGGGATTCTTTTTCTAAGGCCGCGGTCATGGTCGATGCCCAACCAATCGTCATCTCCGTATGGGTAAACCCGGAATCCCTGGCATCGCACCTGCACACCTCCCCAATCCGGTAGAATTTTTTTCAATGTCCCCTTTGAGAGTATGCCGGTATCACGCATCTGTTTCCTGCTTTCAACCAGGATTCCCAAATTAAGTTTAATATCTTTTAGGTTGGGGAAAATTTTTGAAGAAATAATGGTTCTTCGACCTATACCCATGGCATCTAATCGGCATACAGCCTGGTGTTTATTATTTATGTGGGCAGTGAGTGAACCCCAACCTGCATTTATTAAATCCTCTCTTATATCCCTTATCTCTCCTTCAAAATCGGGAGCATCGAGAATTATGTTAAAACCGGGGTCTTCTTCAAATCCTGACCGCCGGGAGCCCCGGTTCGCCGCTAAAACCGCGCAAGTTCCATTCTTGTTTCAAATCGCTAATTATTAAAGTAGTGCCGGTTTCGATATTATCTACGATCCTTTGTTCACCGGGACACTCAACTTCCGTTACCTCTTTACCGGGTTTAAATTTTTCCCAGGGGAAATCAGCTTTTGTTTTCTGAAATTCGGGCCTGCCGTTTTTTTCTTCTATACCGACTGTAATTAGTTTTAGTTTGGCGCCTAACCTCCGGCAGCAGAACCTGCCTATCCCTTTCGCGCCGGTTTTCGGTCTTCCATATCTGCGCGACATATTGTTTTCGAGCTTATTGGTAGTCCCAATCCGCATCCAGTAATCTTCTACCTCCCTGAAATTCATCCCCACACCATCATCGATAATATGAATTTCCTCGTTTCCATCTTCTCCCTGGGTAAATTTTACTGTAACCACAGTCGCATCTGCATCGTAAGAATTTTTTACCAATTCGGCCAGGGCAAGATGAACTGTTTCAACGAGTTTTTCGCCCAATTCACGCAGGAGCGCACTATCTACAGTGAATCTCAAATTTCCCATTAGTCTTTTCCTGTACTCTCAGCTAATAATAACAGCAGCAATTTAGCCTCAACTCTTTTAATTATCATAAAATTATTTTATCTGAAATAGGTGTACATTTCAACCCCCTGGGTCATAATACCGTGAAATAACTTTTTCAATATTTGATGGAACCTTTTGAGATTAATCTAAAGATAGTGTATAATAGGGACTATTCTAAAAGGAGGTTTTATGGGATTTGTGCTGTACAGGTCGTCCGCCGGATCGGGGAAAACCTATACCTTAGTCAAAGAATACCTGAAAATCGTCCTGCAAAAGCCCGAACGTTTCAAAAATATCCTGGCGGTTACGTTTACTAATAAGGCGGCAGGCGAAATGAAAGACCGCATCGTCCTGGCCCTGCAAAACCTCTCCGCCGGGAAAGACCCGGAACTGGAAGCGACTTTGATTAAAGAATTGGGCCGCCGCGCTCCTAAAGACGTCAAAAAAAGCAGCGCCGACATACTCACCTGGATTCTACATAACTATTCCGATTTTGCCATCATGACCATCGACAGCTTTATCCATAGAGTGATTAAAGCTTTTGCTTTAGAGATCGGCCTGCCCCTCAATTTCGGCATCACTCTAAACTACGAAGGCATGGAAACCTACGTCATCGAGAATCTGCTGGGCGACGTGGGCAGGGATGAATTTATCACAGGCATTATCCTGGAATTCGTCTTCGCCCGCATAAAGGCGGAGAAAAGCTGGAACATCGAAGGTGAGATCAAACGTTTCGAGAAAGAGATTTTGAGCGAAAAAAATATCGACTGGGTACAGGGGCTGGCTGCTTTAGATAATGTGGAATACTATCGCCTGATCGAACAGTTAGGCGACTTGAGCCGTGGTTTCGTGGAGGCGCTTAATGAAGCCGGCGGGCGCGGCCTGCGGCTTATCGAAAAAGCGGGACTGACTATAAACGACTTTGCCTATAAAAAATCCGGGGCTGCCGGGTTCCTCATCAAATGCCGGGATTTGAAAACCGGAGGTCTAAAAAGCTTCACCATGAGCAAACGTTTCTTAGAAGGAGTGTGGTATAGCAAGTCCCAGGATACCGGGATACGGGCCGCCATCGAGGGTCTCCTCCAGGCTGGTCTAACGGCGATCAAAGAAGAGATCAGCGGCCTTTACGACAGCGAACATGGGCGGGCCTTGACTGCGCTTTTTGCCTCGGACAATATTTACCTGACGGCGGTTATCAGCCGCATCAAAGAACAAATCGACGACTATAAAGAAAAGAACAACCTGATTCCCATTTCTGAATTTAACGTCCGGGTTTACGAAATTATCAAAAAAGCGCCCATTCCTTTTTTATATTCTATTTTAGGAGAGAAGTACAACCATTATCTTATAGATGAATTCCAGGACACTTCCCGGCTGCAATTTGAGAACCTGCTGCCTTTGTTCCGGAATGCGCTGGGTGAAGGTTTTTTTAGCATGGCGGTAGGAGATGGCAAACAGTCTATTTACCGCTGGCGCGGCGGCGACGTAGAGATCATGGAGCAGGAATTGCAAAACAGGCTGCCGGCAGGTCAATTAGAAATAAAACGTTTGCATAAAAATTTTAGAAGCAGCCGGAATGTGGTGGAGTTCAACAACAGTTTTTTTGCGAAAACCGGTGATTTTTATAAAGAGGACAATCTTCTTTTGGAGCATATTTACGGTGACACTGCCCAGGAGACGGTGAGAAAAGAGGGAGGCTTTGTCTCCCTGCGATTCATCGAAGCGGAGGCAGCGCCGCTCAGCAGTCCCTCAACCTCTCCCCAGGTGGTGGGGGTTTTCGACAGTGTCATTCGTATTATCGAGGACTGTCGCAAGCGGGGTTATGAATACAACGACATAGCTATTTTGGTCAGGGAAAACAGGGAGGGCCGGGAAATAGCCGAGAATCTTTTACAGGAGAGTATTCCCGTGGTATCGCCTGATTCTTTAGTATTAATGGATGTTTCTTTAGTGCGTTTTTTGATAGACGTGCTTACTTATCTAAGCAGCCCGGAGGATAAAATAGCTGAAGCCGCTATTATTTATTTTATTTTGTTGAACAGCAAAGCCCCGCGGCGCGGGGAGCCTATAAAAAAAATAAACAAAAGTTTTGATCAAAC
>JAGLSW010001007.1 GCA_023135565.1 Candidatus Aminicenantota bacterium
ACTTTTGTTTAAAAAAACGAGAAGCAGAAACACCACCCCTGCCGCGAAGCGGCTAATCGCCTCCCCGTGCGTACGGGGCTTTTGATGAGCGATAAGCTTTATGCCTTTAGAAACGCCTCTCATTAGCTCCCCGCACTGCGGACACAGCGCACATAATTGTAAATGCGGATTTCATCGCCTTGCGGGCCGTTTCCATTGGGCCAATCATTAGGATCGCCGCTCTTGGGATCACTGCGCTGCGCGCCCGCTCCATGAGCGTTCATGGCGTCACCCTGCCACTGCCATGCCGAAAGCCCACGGCCAAAACATATGTAAATCCCAAAAGCTAAATTATCACCGTGAGACGTACTCGTCCAATGCCATGATTCCTCCACGGTAATGTCGAAAATAGGATCGATGGCTGCGCTGCGATAGCTCGGGTCAGCGGCATCAGGAGCCCGGGTGTAATCGACTATGCTCTGCAATTCCTTGGCATTGGGCAGACGCCAATCTTCATACCCGGCATGCACGAGATTTTCGCTGTATTCCAAAGCATCTTCCCAATTCATGGTATGCCCGCTGTCGATTTTTTTCCACATCAAACCCGTAGCCCTGTCCGTAATAGTGCCGTCGCCATTATCCACGAAATCGTTTTTACCATAATCGGTATTGCCCCTGACACAGCGCACATAACGCGCAAATTCTCCGCCAGGACCAATCCTTTGGGCAGGATAACCTTTTATGCGGCCATCGGCAAAATTAAAACCGAAGGCCGCCTGATCTCCATACATACATGTGCCCACATATCGGGTGCTGGAAATGTACTGGGCATCCATGTCCCGCAGCCCGGAGGCCGGATCCGGGTACTGGAAATCAAAATAGGCGGTATCAATATAGGGAATCTGTTCCCGCATGCCGCCGTAAAATGCTGCAATGGAATAAAGTTCCTTTATAGTTGGCAGACGCCAGTCGTCAAAACCGGCCAGTTCCAGGTTCTCCGCATATGTCCCGGCTTCTTCCCAGGTTTTTAAGTTGTCGAAATCAGGCGTTTTTTGCCACATCAGACCTGTGTTCAGGTCGCTTACCGTACCGTCGCCATTGTCTGTGTACGACATTTGCAAACCCTCGTACTGCCCATCCTGGCCGTAAAACCGATCTCCTTGCTGCGGTGGATTAATGGTTCTGCCCCGATTGTCATAACAGGATTCCTGCCCGGTATCAACTACCTGGTAATTCATCGAGTTACCGGGTTCTTCCGTTTCTTCCGGTTTGCCCTGGTCTTCGGGCTGTTCCGTGTTAACATTATCAAACGTGCCTTTGGCGCAGTGCGCGGTTAAGACCAGCAAAAACAAGATGGCAATAAGCGCCGGGAGCGCTTTGAAAAAGTTTCTTTTTTTCGTGTTTCTAAACATTTTTTTCTCCTTTTTTCTGTTTTACGGAACTCCTTGTTCCCTCCTTTGGACGACAAAAAGGAAATAACCTTGCGGAAATAAATAAAAAAAATTTAAAACCTTGCCAAAAAGCATTTTTTTTTATAAAATAAATGAGAGGAAAAAATGAAAGACAAAACAATCGAGACCCGGACAGCCGCAGTTAGTTTAGACGACGGCGGTTTCGTTAGAATCGTGATAAACTCAAAAGCTGAAATTGACTTGAAAGATATTACCGAAATTAATAAAGGTATACGGAAATTCAACCAGGGGGAAAAGATTCCTATTTTCCTCGATGCCAGGGGCACTAAATCGATAACACGGGAAGCGCGTTCATTTGGAGACGATGAGAAATCGACTGAGGTCACCAAAGCAGTTGCTTTTTTAATCGGTAATCCCGTGAGCAGGGTAATCGGCAATTTCTTTTTGGGATTGAATAAGCCCCCTTTTCCCTTCAAAATGTTTACTTCAGAAGAGAAAGCTATCCGGTGGTTAAAGGAATTCCTTTAAAAACTGATGAGCATAAAAGGAATACTACTTCACCCTATCAAAGAAGAATGCCCCTACATCGAGGGCAGGATAGCAATCAACGAAAACATACTCATCAAAGAGATAGACGATCCGGATTTAGAACTACTTTTGAGTTTAGGGTTCCGGCATTTCGGTGAAATCTTTTTTAGACCTATGTGCGGCCCCTGCCACAGTTGTGTCCCTATCCGCATCCCGGTGCAGCGGTTTTCGCCATCGAAGTCGGTGCGGCGGCTTTTCAACCGCGGTAAGAACCTTTCGATAAAGCTCGAAAAACCGTCACCGTCGCCGGAAGCTTTCAACCTTTATAAGCAGCACAAAAAAAGATTCGCCAGGAACTATCCCGAATCTTACGACGTTTACGTGAAGAGTTTTTTTCATCCGCCCCAGTTTAAGTTTAACCGTATGCTTGCCATCAGGGACGGCGATCGGTTAGTGGCCTTATCTCATTTAGACGTCACTGCCGATGCCATGTCTGCGATCTACTGTTATTTCGACGAAGCCTACAGCCGGTTCAGCCCGGGAAAATTGGCCGTCTATAAAGAGATCGAAATAGCCAAAGAGATGGGGATTCGCTGGTTATATTTGGGTTATTATGTGCGTGAGAACCGGCATATGGCCTACAAAGTAGATTTCAGGCCCAACCAGTTGATGGTTGGAAACAACAAGTGGATCGATTACATAGAGGGGGACGCTTTTGCTTCTAAACCCCGTGCG
>JAGLSW010001008.1 GCA_023135565.1 Candidatus Aminicenantota bacterium
AGCTTTGAATTTTTCTTTTTCCAAAGCTGAACACTTACCTTCAGCCTTCAGCCTTCGGCCTTCAGCTTTTGGCATTCAGCCGGACTGCTCCGCGGCCCCCAAAATTAGACGCCCGACCCCCTTTTCCTGTTATTTTTGTTTTTATTTGCTTTATCGTATTGACTTTACGTCCATTTTGCGGTAAATTAGAAACCTTATGAAGGAGGCAAACATATGAATAAGAATGAATTGGCATTGCAAATGGTAAAAGATTCCAGTATTACTAAAAGCGATGCTATCAAAATTATCGATGTGCTTATCGAAATTGTTACCGATGAACTGCAAAATAATGGGAAATTAACCCTGGTAGGCTTCGGCACACTGAAGACAATCACCAAGAAGAAAAAGAAAGGTAGAAACCCGAGAACCGGCCAGGAGATCGAAATCCCGAAAAAAACAGCAGTGAAATTTGTCCCCGGCAAAAAATTAAAAGAGATTGTTAATAAATAAATTAGACCTTTATAGGCGCGTAGCTCAGTTTTGGTTAGAGTGCTACCTTGACACGGTAGAGGTCGGCGGTTCGAGCCCGCCCGCGCCTATTTTATTATGAAGAATTGGATTAGATGAGTAAACCCCGAAAAAGTGATGTGATTTTAATTAAGATAGATGGGGAATTAAAAGATCTGGGCGCCGCGTATCCCGAAGCAGCGGCAGTCGAGGAGATCAATTCCCAATCTATAGAAGCATTGGACGTTTACCGCCATTCCTGCGCCCATTTAACGGCCCAGGCGGTGACCGAATTATTCCCCGGCGTTCAATATGGAATCGGTCCGGCAGTTGAAAACGGATTCTACTATGATTTCCTGACAGAAGAACCCTTTACTCCCGAAGACCTGGAGAAAATTTCCAAAAAGATGAAGTTCCTGGTCAAGCAGAATATCAAGGTTGAAAAAGTGATATGGAGTAAAAAAGAGGCCATCGACTATTTTGCAGGGAAAGGACAAAACCTCAAAGTAGAACTGATTTCTGAAAAAGTAACAGGCGATGAAGTCTCTTTATACCGGCAGGGCGATTTTATCGACTTATGTGTCGGGCCGCACCTGCCTTTTACCCGTTACCTGAAGGATTTCAAGCTGTTATCGGTGGCGGCATCATATTGGAAGGGCGATGAGAAAAATCACTCTATGCAGAGAATTTACGGTGCTGTGTTTCCTACCGCGGCAGGATTGGCTGAACACTTAAAGTTATTAAAAGAGGCCCAGGCCAGGGATCACCGCCGTCTCGGCACCGAACTGGATCTTTTCTCCATCCGGAACGATATCGGGGCCGGGCTGGTTTTGTGGCATCCCAAAGGCAGTATGATACGCTATGAAATAGAGAAATACTGGTTCGAGGAACATTTGCGGAAGGGCTACGAGTTGTTGAATACGCCGCATATTGCCAAAAGCCATCTCTGGGATACCAGCGGGCACAATGAATTCTACCGGGAAAATATGTTTACTCCCATCGAATTCGATAATACCGAATACCAGTTGAAGCCCATGAATTGCCCTTTTCATATTAGCATCTACAAAGCGCGTAACCGCAGTTACCGGGAATTCCCTCTCAGATGGGCGGAATTGGGCACTGTTTACCGCTATGAAAGAAGCGGCGTTTTGCACGGTTTAATGAGGGTGCGGGGTTTTACCCAGGATGACGCCCATATATTCTGTACTCCCCAGGAACTCGAAAACGAGATCGAAGAATTGATCGATTTCAGCCTGGAAATGTTAAAAACTTTCGGTTTTACCGAATTAGATGTGTATCTATCCACCCGCCCGGAGAAATACGTAGGTGAACCGGAAGATTGGGAAATGGCCACAGCAGCCTTAAGAACTTCGCTGGAAAAATGCAATGTTAAATATGAAATAGATCCCGGCGAAGGGGTATTTTACGGACCTAAAATCGACATCAAAGTGAAAGACGTATTGAGACGTTCCTGGCAGTGTACCACCATCCAGATCGACTTCAATTTACCTAAACGGTTCAATTTGAAATATTCCGACGACCAGGGGCAGATCAAGCAGCCCATCACCATTCACCGGGCGGTATTGGGGTCCTTAGAAAGGTTTTTCGGGGTTTTAATCGAACATTACGGTGGGTTTTTTCCCACCTGGTTAGCACCGGTGCAGGTGATTGTACTCCCTGTCACCGATAGGAATTCGGAATATGCGCAAACCGTTCAGCAGGAATTGGTCGCAGGCGGTATCAGGGCTGAATTAGAGTCCAGGAGCGAAGGCATCGGTAAGAAGATCAGGGATGCCGAAGTAAGGAAGATACCGTTTATTTTAATAGTGGGTGATAATGAAGAAAAAGAAAAGAATATATCTTTCCGGGTTCATAAGCAGGGAGACCGGGGCAAAAGAAGCCTGGAGGAGTTTATGAACGGGGTAAATAAATTAATCGCTGCCAAGGGGTCTGATTATGAGATTTAAGAAGCCGAGACCTAAGAGGAGACTTCATGCCATTAATAGGGAAATAAGAGCGTCGGAAGTACGCCTTATAGACGAAGATAAGCAGCAGTTGGGAATAGTTCCCATTAGAAAAGCCTTAGAGATCGCCGCGGAGAAGGAATTAGATTTAGTAGCCATATCTCCCAAAGCGAATCCGCCGGTATGCCGCTTGTTGGACTACGGCAAATATGTGTATGCCCTGCAGAAAAAAGCTCATGAAGCGCAGAAATTGCAGCGTAAAATCCATATTAAGGAGATTAAATTTACTCCTGTAATCGGGGATCATGATATCGAAGTTAAGTTAAAGAAAATAAAGCAGTTTCTCGAAGATGGTAATAAAGTTAAAATTACCATCTGGTTAAAAGGAAGACAGAAGAGGAGACCGGAAATGTTAGGAATTATGACTAAAAGAATTATGAAAATCCTGGCGGAATTTTCCGAGTTCGAATCACCACCTAAAAATGAAAGATGGAGCTGTCATATCCTGATCGGGAAAAAGAAAGGAGAAAAAGATGCCAAAATTGAAGACTCATAGAGGCGCTAAAAAACGTTTTAAGCTTACAGCAAGTGGAAAAATAAAAAGAAAAAAAGCCAACACTTCTCATATCCTCACTAAGAAAAGCGCCAAGAGGAAGAGACATTTAAGAAAATCCACGATTGTTGTGAAAGAAGAATTTAAAAGGATAAAAAATTTATTACCTTATTCATAGCGAATAAGCGGAGGAAAAAATGCCAAGAGTAACACGAGGTAATAAGAAATTATTAAGAAGAAAAAAAATACTAAAATTAGCTAAGGGATTCTTCGGAGCTAAAAGGAAGAATTACCGAACGGCTAAAGAAGCGGTCGAGAAAGCATTGACCTATTCTTACCGGGATAGGAGGAATAGGAAGAGAGACTTTAGAACACTGTGGAATATCAGGATAAATGCCGCTGTGCGGGAATATGGTTTGAGTTATTCACGTTTTATCAACGGTTTGAAGAGAGCTAATATCAGGTTAAATAGAAAAACCCTGTCCAATTTAGCAGCAGTCGAACCCGATACTTTCCGGCAGATTGTCGAGAAAGTAAAAGCAGCCGCATGAGCCATGAGCTTCCAGGAAAGATTGGAACGCTAAAAAGGGGCGCTTGTAAGAAAAGGTCACCTGTTCCAGTCTCGAATAAACCCCCTAAGATTAGGGGATAGGTATGTCTACGCTGAATTTGCTTTAGAGAAGAGGAGTTCTCATGGAGATCGAAGAGTTCAAGAAGTTAGAGGAAAAAGTCGGCAATATGGTAAAACGCATGCATATGTTGAAAGATGAGAACGGTAAAATGAAAGTAGAGATCGACAAATTGAAAAAGAATTCATCTGTTAATGAAACGGAAAAATCTGAAATAAGAAAAAGAGTAACAGCGTTAATACAAATGATAGACTCCATAGAGGCGGGCGGTGCCGGCAGCCCATGAACGAGGACGAAATGATTTCCTCACGATTAGAAAATCTTCGCAAAAAAACAAGATTTTTCCCCGTGAGTAGTATAGAGAAATGAGAACAAAGGAGATCGAAGTCCAGGTATTGGGTAGGAATTTCAATTTTAACATACCGAAAGAGATAAAGACTGAAGAGTTCCTGGAGATCGTAGATTTCGTGGCAGGTAAGATGAACAGGATCAGGAAGGAAACCGAAGACCTCGATTCATTCAAGTTAGGGTTATTGACTTCTATAAATTTAGCTGAAGAATATTTCTCTTTGAAGCGAGAAAACGATAAATTGCGGGTAATCTTAGATAAGATCGACCGCATGGTAGCCCCTTTTGATGAGGGCGGACGGTTTTCCATAAGTTTTTCGTCTTGAGTAAGATGAAAGGAGTAAGCAATGGCGATTTTTTTAAATATATTATTATTTATAGTTGGGATAGGCGTAGGGCTTGCCATTTTTTTATCCCTGAAGAAGAAGATTTTTGCCGGCGAGTACGAGAAGGTCTTCGTATTGAAAAGGGAGTTAGAAGAGAAGAGCCGGGGTGATTTTGAAGATTTCAAGAAAAAGGTCACTCTCGATTTAAAAGATGAATTTGGCGCCTGGAAGAATGAATACAACCAGAAGCAGAGTCAGAAAGCGAGCCGGCTTAGTGAAATGGAGAAGCGGCTTGTCCAGCGCGAAGAGAATCTCGATAGACGGTATATCAATCTTGACAATAAGGAAAAAGAGATCAAGCGAAAAGAGAAGGATTTACATTATTTAGAAGAAGAGTTAGCTGTACTGAAAAATACCTTAACCAAAGCACAGGACGAACAGAGGCAAAAACTCGAACAAATTTCGGGGATGACTGTCCAGGAAGCCAAGGCGCAGATCATCAAGCAGTATGAAAGCGACGCCCGTTTGGAATCCGCGCAGAAGTTAAAAACCATAGAAGAAGAATTCAAAGAGAAGAGTGACATGATGGCCAAAGAGATTATCTCTACGAGCATACAGCGGGTTGCCAGCGAGCATATTATTTCCTCCTCGGTAACGGTGATCGATCTGCCCAGCGATGAGATGAAAGGTCGCATCATCGGCCGGGAAGGGCGCAATATCAGGGCTTTAGAAACGGCCACGGAAGTGGATTTCATTGTTGACGACACTCCTGAGGCGATTATCGTATCTTCTTTCGATCCCATCAGGCGGGAGATTGCCAAGCGGGCCTTAGAAACCTTAATCACCGACGGCAGGATTCACCCGGCGCGCATAGAAGAGATCGTAAACAAGATCAAAGGCGATTTCAAGAAGTATTTGCGGGAAGTAGGCGAGAATGCGGTGGTAGAATTAGGGATTCGCGACGTAGATCCTGAATTGTATTATTATTTAGGCAAGCTCCAGTACCGGACATCTTTCGGTCAGAATGTGCTGCAGCATTCCAAAGAAGTATCCATGATATCGGCTTTTATGGCCAGGGAATTAGGCGTTAATGTCAACATCGCCAAGAGAGCCGGGCTGCTGCATGATATAGGGAAATCCATAGACCGGGAAACGGAAGGCACTCATACCCAGTTATCCGTTGAACTGGTAAGGAAACACCGGGAATCGCGGAAGGTACAGGAAGCCATCGCCTCTCATCATATGGATACGGAATTTACTTCTATCGAAGGCGTATTGGTGCAGGCGGCGGATAGTATCTCGGCAGCCAGGCCCGGAGCGAGGCGGGAGATTTTTGAAACCTACATCAAGAGATTAGAGAAATTGGAAGAGCTCAGTAAATCCTTTGACGGCGTTAACAAAGCCTATGCGCTGCGGGCCGGTCGTGAGGTGCGGGTGATTATTAATTCCAACGACTTAGATGATAACAGGACTTTCCTGATGTCCAAAGACATAGCCAAAAAGATACAGGAAGAGGTAGAGTATCCCGGTCAAATAAAAGTCACGGTAATCAGGGAGGTAAGGGCGATAGAATATGCAAAATAGTTCATTACCCGATAAAGGTAAATTTTTCAGGATAGTATTTATCGGGGACATTATCGGCAAGTTCGGCAGGAGGTTTTTAGACAAATCGCTGCCCCTTATCAAAATAAGGTACATGCCTGACCTGGTCATTGCCAATGGCGAGAACAGTGCCGGAGGTCTCGGTATTACCAAAAATACCGCCGCCGAAGTTTTTGATGCCGGGGTTGATATTATTACCGGCGGCAATCACATCTGGGACAAAAAAGAGGCTATCGCCTTACTGAGTGAAAACGAACGGATTATCAGGCCCTTAAATTTCCCTCCCGCGGTGCCCGGCAGGGGATATTATGTTTTTCAAACGCCGGATAACACCAGTGGTATTGTGATTAATATGCAGGGCAGGGTTTTTATGGAGCCGGTGGTAGACAATCCTTTTTTGATAATAGATGAATTTTTAAGAAAACATGAATTTAAGATTACTTTTATAGATTTTCATGCTGAAGCCACGGCGGAGAAGCAAGCTTTAGGGTTTTACCTAGATGGCCGGATCAGCGCATTGTTGTGCACGCACACTCACGTGCAGACCTCTGATTTGTGGATCATGGAGAGGGGTACGGCATTCCAGTGTGATGTGGGCATGACCGGGTCTTTAGACTCGGTTATCGGCATGAAGAAAGAGCCTGTGATCAAGAAGTTCACCACCGGGATTAATCATCGTTTCGAGGTAGAGAGGACGAATTTGATATTGGACATGACAATCTTAGATATAGACAGGCAGACCGGGAAAACGGGCAGATGTGAATCGGTCAAGTTGTATGAAGGTAGTTTCGAGGAGCAGTTAGGGTTTTAGCAGCGGTCGGCATTCAGCTATTAGCATTCAGTTTTCAGCACTTCGTAAAACAACGTTCCCAAAAAGTTGAAATCGTCATTTTTTTATACTATAATATCATTGAAACCAGGAGGTTTTTGTGAAGGCAAGATACATAAATCCTTATACCGATTTCGGTTTTAAGAAGCTCTTCGGAGAGCAGGCAAACACAGACCTATTGATCGATTTTTTGAACCAGTTACTCCCGGCCAAACATAAAATCGTTAACCTTTCCTTTAAAAACACTGAGCAGTTAGGTGCAGTAACAGGCGATAGACGGGCTATATTCGACATCCACTGTGAAAATGAAAAAGGCGATCAGTTTATAGTTGAGATGCAGAAAGCGAAAATTAAATTTTTCAAAGATAGATCTGTTTTTTATACCACTTTCCCCATTAAAGAGCAGGCGGAAAAAGGGAACTGGGATTTTCGGTTAAACCCGATTTACTGCGTGGCGGTATTGGATTTTACCTTCGATGATGATAGGGAACAAAAAAGCTGCGTGAGTAATATCCAATTGAAAGACCAATATTGCCAGACTTTTTATAATAAATTAACTTATATATTTATAGAGATGCCCAGGTTTACAAAAGGGGAGAACGAGTTGGAGAGTCATTTCGACAAATGGCTTTATTTTTTGAAACACCTGGAAGACTTCGAGAATATTCCCGCTATTTTAAATGAAGAGATATTTATCAAGGGGTTTGACACTGCTGAGATTGCCAATTTCGATAAGCGGCAGTTGGCGGAATACGAGGATAGTTTAAAAGTATACCGTGATTTAAAAGGTGTAATCGATACTTCTTTCGAGGAAGGGGAAAAGGTTGGGTTGGAAAAGGGAAGAAAAGAAGAAAAAATTGCCCTGGCAAAAAAGTCTCTCAAAAAAGGCTTGCCATTAGAGACCATTTCAGAATTGACCGGCCTATCGAAAGAAGAGATCGAGAAACTGACCTGAGAACTTTCTCTAAAAAACCGGTAGAACTAACAAAATAGGACCGCAGGCAAAGGTGAATAAAATGGTAAGCATTATTTTTCAATCGATCAAACTGGCTCCCCGCCTGCTCTTTCAAGCCTATCTCCAACCATCGAAAGTCCATGATTTCCTGGACCGGGACGAGGAGATTTCACAGCAGGATTTTCATTTACTATTGATGGTCCCGTAAAAAGTCTTTTTTGAGCAAGACCCGATCTTGAAAGCCGTTTGTTATCAGCAGTCTTCATTTTTGGATTCCTCTTTTTTTGACTTTTTACGACATCATCACTATTGGAAGAAAACAACCTGGCAGAAAGCGAAACCTGTTGAAAATCTCGTCTTAAGCGCAGTTGTGGACGCCTACCGTTTTTTATTGACAAAGAGGCCAAAAGCATGTATCATATCATCAGGAGTTACAAATGGAGTTGACACAGTATGATTTATATAAGAAAATGCCCCCCTACCGGCGGGTGTCTATCGGCTGTCAACTGCATGATTTTGCTTACCGGCGGCTGGAAGTTTTTTTACGCAAGCAGATGAAAGACGCCACTGATGAGATGATTAAGCGGGAATTATTGAAGAGGTTTTTGGGTGAATCAGCAGGAATTTTTTTTGAAGGTGCTTAACGTCCTTGAAGAGCTTCATATACCTTATATGATTAGCGGGTCTGTGGGTTCTATGCTTTATGGCGAACCCCGTATGACCAATGATATAGATATAGTCATCGAACTGGAAACCGCAAAAGTAAAGGAATTACTAGGCCGGTTTGATGAGGAGCAGTACTATTACCCCTCTTTGGATTTCGTAGAGGAGTCGGTAAGGCGGAAGGACCAATTTAACATTATTCATATTGAAAGCGGTTCTAAAGTGGATATCATCATCAAAAAAACGACGGAATTCGCGGAAGTTGAATTTTCAAGAAAGAAGCAAGTGCCGTTTACTGAGGATTTTGAGGCATTTACAGCTTCCCCGGAGGACATAATTCTTTCAAAGATGGCCTTTTATCATTTGGGGAGTTCTGAGAAGCATATCAAAGATATTGTCTCGATGTTGATTATTTCGGGGGATCAGATCGACCGGGATTATCTTACTGAGTGGATAGACAGGTTCGGTTACCGGGAAATATGGGAAATAATCCGGGATAAATTATCTCAACTCTCGCCGCCCGGCACCCCCTGCGCAAAGTAAGAAATGAGATTTGAAAAAACCGGCTTCGGGATCGAGCAGGTTTTTTGCGGCGTATGAAACGGTCTTCAATTGTCCCTTTTTCTCTACAAAATTTCCGGGCACTCTTGCAAACAGATATCATTGCTTGTATAATTCAGGCAGGATGAATGAACAAATAAAGTCTTTCCAGGCGCTGTTAAAGAAAAAGAAAGCGGAGACTATCCTATGAATGTCCTTAATCCGTATCGAAATAGGGGCTCATTTTGGCCTGACCCCAAATTTTTTTCAAAGCTTATAAAAAGCGCTGAAGCAAAGCCCAAAAAAGGTTTTTTTTCATCTATATTAGCGTTTTTTCGTTCAGTATCGAAGAAAAAGTTTCCCACTCCCATTTTCTCCGGGATAAAAAAAATACCCTACGGTTTGTCCGATTATGAACGTATACGAAAGGAAAACTATTACTATGTCGATAAAACGATGTATTTGAGAAAACTCGAAGAAACAGGAGAGTATCTTTTTTTTCTAAGACCCCGCCGTTTCGGTAAGTCTTTGTTTCTTTCCATGTTGGAGACCTACTATGACATTGCCCGGGAAGATGAGTTTGAATTATTCTTCAAAGGGACAGATATTTTTGAAAACCCTACCGGGGAAAGAAACCGGTATTTGGTGTTAAAATTTAACTTTTCAACGGTAAACCCTGCTGCCGATAAAGTTGAGGATTCCTTTTTTCACCACATAAAAGAAACTGTAATACTTTTCTTAGAAAAATATTCCGCTTATTTGCCGGGTGGTAAAGAGAGGCTGCTTAAAAAGGCTGACGAAACATCAGCTTTTGATCTTTTGTCGGAATTAATCGGTTTATGCAGGAATGCGAAAAGAAGAATATACCTGGTAATAGATGAATATGATAATTTTGCCAACACTATCCTATCCAGTGTCGGCGCCCATGACTACAAGAAACTCACCCACGGAGTCGGTTTTCTCCGGGTTTTCTTTAATAAGATAAAAGAGGGCGCCTCCGGGTCGGGAGCGCCTATAATGCGCTTGTTTGTCACCGGCGTATCTCCTTTAACGATGGATGACGTTACCAGCGGTTTTAATATAGGGAAAAACATTACTTTATATGAAGAGTTTAACCGGATGTTGGGATTTACCGGGGGTGATGTTGACCGGATGCTGGAACACTATGAAAACCGGGAACCGGGGAAAAAACCACTGGCTGCCAACAAAGGGATTATGACGGAGTGGTATGACAACTATAAATTTTCGAAAACAGCAAAAGACCGTTCGGTATATAATTCGGACATGGTGCTATATTTTATTGAGAGATACCTGAGAGAAAAAAGTGTGCCGGATGAATTGATCGATTTTAATGTGAAGATCGACTATGATAAGATTAGATATTTAATCGTGAGCGACACCGGTGAAAAGAGAAACTTGAACGGAAATTTCTCAAAGTTAAAATGCATTGTCGAGAATGGTGGAATTTCGTCGAAATTGGTAGAGAGTTTTCCCGCTGAAAAATTGTTACACCCGGATAATTTTATTTCACTGCTGTTTTATCATGGGTTATTAACCATCGACAGGATAGAAATGGATAAGCTGCGGTTAGTCATCCCCAATGAAACAGTGAGAAGATTATATTACGAATTTATCAAAGAGAGTTATGGGGAGATGAATATATTTAATATCGATCTCCACACTTTTTCAGGGCTAATGAGCGAAATGGCTTACAAAGGGAAATGGGAACCGCTCTTCGAATATATTGCGTCGCTTATGCGTGACAGTATGAGCTTGCGTGATTTCATTACCGGGGAAAAATCAGTGCAGGCTTTTTTGAATGTGTACTTAGGATTGTTCGAACTATATAATATTCACCCGGAAAGAGAACTGAATAAGGGCTATGCGGACATTGTCATGGAGCCTTTTACAGCAAAATATGAAGGTATAAAATATTCCTATCTCCTGGAATTAAAGTATATGGATAAAAAAGCAAGAAAAAGTAAAATAAAGCAATTAAGAGCCGAAGCGGAGGAGCAGCTTCGTACATACGCCATGGATAAAAATTTCAAGAAAACCATAAAAAAAACCACCTTAATCAAATTAGTGCTGATATTTCAAGGCGCTGAATTGGTATACTTAGGAGAGGCCGGTAAGGAAAATAAAAAAGGAGATTAGCCGGGTATGATAGGGGTTATTTTTTAAGGTGTTAAGCGATCTCCTTTACCTTACTTGTCGCCCGCCCCACCACATGGGAAAGGGCTATGGGGTCTCGATAACTAAATTATAATAAGTAAGAAGTCCTGTTTCGGAGATCCATAAACGATTATTGATTGACCGGCCCAAATTCCCCTCTTGAGAGGGGTGGCGGCGTCATCCGCCGGGGTGTGTTTGTCTGCGGCTAACGACTGCGATACGCCCTCTGTGGCTAAACTTATTTCTTTTCGCGTTTCTCGGCGGCAACCTCTTCCTGCAGCGCTTTGGGCATGGGCGTGTAACGGAGAAATTCCATGGAATAATTAGCCCGACCGGAAGACAACGTACGCAAAACCGACGCATAACCGAACATCTCCTGCAAAGGCACACTGCCGGTTAATTTCTGCGATCCTTTGCGGTAACGGCGCATGTTGTCGATGTTACCGCGGCGGCGGTTAATATCACCGATGATCTCACCCATATACTCATCAGGCGTGTTGATCTCGATCTTCATCAAAGGTTCCAACAGTTGAAAATTATCTTTCTTGATGCCTGATTTTAATCCCAACTCAGTACAGGCGCGGAAAGCCATCTCACTGGAATCAACGGGATGGAAACTGCCGTCAATCAAAGTAAAACGAATATCTACCATGGGATAACCGGCCATAAGCCCCTGTTCCACTACTTTCATAAATCCCTTCTTTACCGCGGGGATGTACTCCTTGGGGATATTGCCCCCGGTGACGCGATCCACGAACTCGATGCCCTCGCCGGGATTGGGCTCCACCCGGAAAACAATATGAGCAAATTGACCGTGACCGCCGGTCTGCTTCTTTAACCGGTAGACATGACGAATTTCACGGCTGAGGGTTTCGCGGAAAGCCACCGCCGGTTTCCCTACTTCCACGTCCACGCTGTGTTCGGTCTTTAAGCGGTCCACGATGACATCCAAATGCAGTTCCCCCATACCGGAAATGATGGTCTCTTCGGTCTCCCGGTCATAACGCACTTTAAAAGAGGGGTCTTCTAAGGCCATCTTATTTAATGCGACACCCAATTTGTCCCGCTCCTTTACGCTGGTTGGAGAAACCTTCAAGTCGATCACCGTGTCCGGGTAATGGATGTTTTCCAGCAGGATAGGGTGTTCATCGTCACAGAGCGTGTTCCCGGTGGTGGTGTATTTGAGACCGATCAGGGCGGCAATGTCCCCGGCCCGGATGACCTCCACTTCTTTCCGTTCGTTAGCGTGAATCCTCATAATACGGCCGATGCGCTCCCGTTTCTCTTTGGTGGAATTATAAATGTAACTGGAACTGTGCAATTCACCGGAATAAACGCGCACAAAAGTCTGCTGCCCTACAAAGTTGTCATTGATGATTTTGAATGCCAACGCGGAGAAAGGCCGCTTCCATGAAGGTTTGCGGGAGATGGTTACATCCGGGTTCTCCCTGTCGTAACCCAGCACGATACCCCGGTCGATAGGGGAGGGCAGGTAGTCCACCACAGCGTCTAAAAGTTTCCTGACTCCCTTGTTCTTAAATGCGGAACCGCAGAATACCGGGGTGATCAACAGACGCAGCACCGCTTTCCGGGCCGCGGGTTTGATGTCTTCGGGAAAAATAGGCTGATCCTCTAAGTATTTATCCATTAGTTTTTCGTCGAAATCGGCCAGTTTTTCGATCATTTTATCCCGCATCCGTTTGGCGTCTTCTTTCATGTCTTCCGGGATTTCCCCCTCCACTATCGCTAAACGCTCGTCATAGGTGACGGCTTTCATCTCTACAAGATCAACGATGCCGCTAAAATCTTCTTCGCTACCGATGGGCAGTTGGAAAGCCACCGCATTGGCGCCTAACATTTCGTTCATTAGATCTATGGTTTGCAGCATATCTCCGCCGGGACGGTCCAGCTTGTTAACAAAAGCGATGCGCGGCACTTTGTAGCGGTCTGCCTGGTGCCATACTGTTTCGCTCTGCGGTTCGACTCCTCCTACCGCGCAAAACACCATCACGATGCCGTCCAATACCCGCAGGGAACGTTCCACTTCTAAGGTGAAATCGATGTGCCCGGGGGTGTCGATAATATTGACCTGGTGGTCTTTCCAGGTGGTGGTGATGGCAGCGGAGGAAATGGTAATGCCCCTTTCCTGCTCTTGTTTCATGAAATCCATCACCGCCTGGCCATCGTGGACTTCGCCTACTTTACGGGTAAGGCCGGTAAAGTATAGTATACGTTCCGTAGTGGTGGTCTTGCCTGCGTCGATATGAGCTACGATGCCGATATTTCGTATTTTCTGTATAACAGATTGTTCCATTTTTTTTTACTCCTAAATTTACATATTGGGATTTCACTAAATTGTTGTTAATGGGGATTCCCAACCAATAATTCTTTCTCGCCCGTTAAAAGGGTTTGGAATCGTGGAATATATTTTAGAAATGCTATTATACCATGAATGCCCCGGTTTGGCAATCTCAACTATCCAGTTTTTGGGAAAAAGGAGTCTTCCGGCAGTTTATATTCAGTTCACGTCCTATTATCTCTCAGCAGAAGTTTTGATCAAACTTTTTCAAAGGTGCGGTATGCCGCTGACCCCCGACAACAAATTCAATGGGGGTGGCCCCCGGCAGGGCCGCCGGAAGCAAGAACGCACCCCGGTTTTCCGTAACATTGTAACATTCGAACGCACCGAGCCACCTTTCTTCTGGTTAATTAAAGAAAAAGTGTGGTTTCTTTAATCTCAATTTGAGAAGATTTCAGGCAAATTTGTTATTTTGTATTCAACATATAAGTCTCTATCCTCTGCTCTCTCTATACAGCCAAGCCCGTTTTTTGTAAATGTATGAGTTCTGCCCGATAGTTCTTCCGGGAATTCGACCAGGTATTTAAATTGGCCATCTTTATCAAATATACGGATTTCATAATCCACATATTTTTTATAGAAAAATACGGCGAAATGACCATCCGGCAGAACCTGCAGCGATTCGATTGCCAGCATTTTTTCAGGGAGGCTTTTTCTTACCGCTTTTTTCATTCCATCGGGGAAATGGACACAGCCTGCCATTATATCATTCTTATCATCCTTAGTTAAAACCCAATTCTTAAAATTAGTCTTAACCATTTTGACTAAATCGCCATTTCTATTTTTTATATATATGTCGGATTCATCGCTTAAACATTGATAGATCGAGCTGCTGCTTTCGCTATACTTCGATATATAATCCGCTGTAATCCCGACAAGGGCGATGGTGAACTTATTTTCACCTTCCCCAACAGTGCTTTGACCGACATTTTTTTTGTCTGTTTCAAGCAGCGTTACTGTTTCGTCTTCGTCATTTTTATTTATGATAGAGCATACCCGAAATACAACATCATTTTTTGTTTTTTGATAGTTGGCGATAAAATACTGTTTGTCTATCATATGAATCGACTGATACAATCTTTTCAGTCTTTTTTCGGAAACATAATTCCCGTCCAGGTCATATCCGATTATTTTGTTTGTAGAACCTACCATAATGCTATCACCTCTATATTGTAAAAACTGCAAAGACCGTAGTTCACCAGGGCCTTCGCCTTTGCTTATAAATCTTTTCAAAAAGCTTCCATCCTTCGCAAATTTATAGACCGCAAGCCCCGGGTGAACGTTGCTAATATATATACTGCCGTTCTTATCTTTTATAAAAGTGTTAAATATTGGCGGTTTTTCTTCATCTATGGTTAGTGAATCGATTGTTAAAACTTTCTCAATTTTTAGTTTAACATTCCCTTTTAGCGGCTTGTCGGGGCACACAACCACTTTTTCATCGTTTTTTTTTTCGTTATTGCATGCAATTATCAAAGATAATAATACGATCAACGAAATTAATGTTTTTTTCACTTTTCCTCCTGTCTATTGATTTTAAATTTAAATGAATACTATAAATCTTTTACTGCTACTTGTCAAGAAAAAAACTTGACTTTTTTCAAACATTATGTTACCGTTTTTGTCTTCATAAGAAAAAAATCTTGGGATACCTGGAAAAGCAAGTGATATTAAACATTTTTGATTATTTTCACAAACGAGTTGAAAACAAAATTGCAGGTAAAGAAAAAAAAGTGTGGATTCCGATGCTTTTGAGCATTGATCTTTTTCACTAAAAATTTGTAAAAAGGAGAATTCAAATGAAAAGTGAAACAAAAAAAAGAGTTTTTGCAAGACTTCTCGCCCAGGAGTTAGAATTATGTAGAGGAATTTCCGGCGGGGCAGCAGGGCCCACATGGAAGGACACCACCCCACCAGATGGTGGTAGCCCAGACGTTACAAATTTAGCAGGGGATAATGACGGCCCCTTGCCAAAATAAGGGAACGTTAATATTTTACAGGAATTAGGTTTGGTTTTCGGCTGCTTTGATTTTATCGTGACACCGGAAAATGAATGGGTTTTTCTCGAAGTTAATCAAATGGGACAATTTTTATTTGTTGAGCATTCCACAAAGTTTCCTTTATTGGATGCTTTTGCGGAGTTTTTAATCCAGGGCAAAGTTGATTTTAAGTGGGATAAAGCCACTGCTTCGCTAAAATATCATGATATAATACCGGAAGCCGAAGAAATGGCAAAAAAAGCCTTAGAAAAACACGCGATCGATCAATATGAGGACGAATCAAGGAAAGATGAGGAACAGATCAGATAAATAGAGAAACGGCGAGGGACGCTCATTTTATCCCGGACAAGCACAGTAAAGTTGAAAAGGCAAGTTACAGGCAGCGGGTGAGGGGGACGGCGTCCCCAACCTATAAGCCGCTCCGCGGCAGGGGGCAGCGGGTGAGCGCTTTTG
>JAGLSW010001009.1 GCA_023135565.1 Candidatus Aminicenantota bacterium
ACTCATGAGGGGTTGACAAATGCTACCAAAACGGTTATATTATAGGTGGAGTAAAAAATGGAGTTAAAATACTACTTTGATTACAATGCCACAACGCCTACCGACCCTCGTGTTGTGGATGAAATGAGGGCTTATTTTTCCGACAACTTTCACAACCCCTCTTCTTTTTACAGGAGAGCGGGGGAAGCCGATTATGCCGTGGAAACAGCCAGGGAAAAAATAGCCAAACTGGTCAATGCTGAAAGCAGAGAGATATTTTTCACTGCCGGCGGCACCGAATCGGACAACCTTGCTGTGCAGGGTACGGCTTATCAACTAAAAGAGAAAGGCAATCATATTATCACTTCACAGATCGAGCATCCGGCCATATTAAAAACCTGTAAACATTTAGAAAAGAACGGTTTCGAGGTGACTTATTTGCCTGTGGATAAGAACGGTTTCGTAAATCCCGAACACCTGATAGAAAGCATCAAAGACACCACCATCCTGATCAGTATCATGCACGCTAACAATGAGATCGGCACCATTCAACCTATTAAGGAATTGGCTGCCATTGCTCACGGGAAGGGTGTTTTATTTCACACCGATGCCGTGCAGTCCACCGGTAAAATCCCGGTTGATGTAAAAGAACTGGATGTTGACCTGATGAGTTTTTCTTCTCATAAAATTTATGGACCCAAAGGTGTCGGCGGCTTGTATAAAAAAGCAAAGGTTAAGATCACGCCGATCATTTTCGGCGGCGGTCATGAAAAAGGGCTCAGGGCCGGTACTGAAAACATCCATGGTATCGTGGGTATGGGAAAAGCAGCCGAACTTGCCCTTTTGGAAATGGCGCAGGAAGAGAAGACCCTGCGGGCCTTACGGGACAGGCTGCAGAAAGAGATTTTAGCGAAGATACCGGAAGTGATCGTGAATGGAGACACCGATAAAAGACTTTACAACACGTTAAACGTGTCTATCAAATACATCGAAGGCGAATCTATATTGGCCATGTTGGACCAGCAGGGTTTTGCTCTTTCTTCCGGTTCGGCATGTTCGTCCAAATCCCTCGACCCTTCTCATGTGCTGCTGGCTATCGGTTTGAAACACGAGGATGCCCACGGCAGTTTACGTATCAGCCTGGGCAAGTACAACACCGCGGAGGACGTGGAGAAGTTGATAGAAGCACTGCCCCCGGTAGTTGAACGGCTGCGCAGCATGTCCCCTTTCTGGAAAGGAAGCGACGGCCCCGGCTAATAAAAACGAAAACAGGAGGAATCAAAATAAAATGTACTCGAAAAAGGTAATGGAACACTTTAAGAATTCTGCGAATTATGGAAAAATAGAAAATGCCGACGGTATCGGAAAAGTAGGAAACACACGCTGCGGTGATGTTATGTGGATATATATAAAAGTCGAAGACGGCAAGATTGCCGATGCCAGGTACGAAACTTTCGGTTGTGTAGCTGCTATTGCCACCAGTTCTATGGCCATCGACATGATAAAAGGCCAGCCCGTGGATGAAGCGCTGAGTATCACCAACAAAGCGGTAGCTGAAGCTTTAGACGGTTTGCCGCCGGAGAAGATGCACTGCTCCGTGCTGGCTGAAGAAGGTATCAAAGCCGCCATCGAAGATTACAAAAAGCGCGGGGACGGCGTCCCCAGCTAATGAGGGTCCCTTCTCAAAGCAGAAAAATTCATCGCTAAATAGAAGTTTTTGCGGGGGTGCAGGGGGCAGTATTTTTAAAAAG
>JAGLSW010000101.1 GCA_023135565.1 Candidatus Aminicenantota bacterium
ATTTTGCTCCTCTGTCGTATCTATCCCGGCACCGGATTTAACAAAGGTAACGGCGGCATTATTTTTAAGCTGCTTCGCCTCTTTTACTATGGCTTCTTTATCTGTTTTCGACAACTTCCCGGCTTCATACACCGTCCAATGGGCTTTCTGCCGCAAAATGTCTTTTAGTTCGCTGTACCGGATTCGTCCTTCGTTCAAAAGTACCGAGAATGGCTTGCCTGCTCCTACAGGCTGCAATTGGTTTTTGTCGCCGATCAACACCATTTCGGCATTTTTCTTTTCCGCTGCTTCCAACAGCCTGTCCATGGCATAGTTGTCGATTAACGACGCTTCGTCCACGAACCACACTTCTTTATGACTGCCGGGAGTGATTTCGCTGAAATTCGCAAAACGCAAATCCCTGGCGTCACGGCCTGCCGCCCAGGCGCCCGACAGTTTTTGCAGCTTCATGAGATAGGCGTGAATCGTGGCAGCATCCTCGAAACCGGCTCTCTCTTTTAAATTCGTTACCGCTTTATTGGAGGGAGCAAGAGCTATCACTTTATAGTTTTCATCCTCATAAAAGTTTTTGGCAATGTTCAACATAAAAGATTTGCCTACGCCGGGGTTGCCCTGGATAGCCCTGACCCGGTCTTTCGAGGTGGCGGTAAAAACCAGGGTTTCTTTTTGACCGGCAGTCAGGGTGGTGTTTTCCGCGTACCGGCGGACTTTATCTTCCTTGAAGCCGGGTATTTTGTTTTTAGCGGATACTGCCTTTTCGTAAATACCGTTCTCTACATTGATATTCTCTTCGGTGGCGAAATAGGCGTCCTCTCCCAGGCTGCCCAATTCCAGGAAAAACCCGCTGTCAACTTTTTCTTTAAAATAAGCGGCCAGTTCTTTTGCGCTGATTTCGGCAGAGCCTTCGCCTTTCCTGCGCAGGTCGGAGTAGATGTCCATGGAACCGAAAACAAAATCCGCTTTCGTAAAAGCGGCGTTCTTATATTCAAATTTCCCGGCAACTTCGGTAAGCAGTTTATTTCTGGCGGCTTTTGCCGCTTCTTCTTTGCTGAGTTCCGGCTCCTCGTGCTTCTTAAAATTCTCCGGAGAAAAGTCGAGGATACTAACCTTATCCTGCTCTCTTTTTACCGAATCGTACAAACTTTTGGCATCATCGGTAAAAATGGTTATTTCCTGCCCTGCGGCGGATAATTTCACCAGCAGATCGTTACTGTTGTTCACATTGTACTGTTTGGTGTCGAAATGTGCCAGCGCCCTTTTTTTATCACCTGCAGACATTACTTTGTAGGAGGTGGAACAATGGGCGTGATCGAGATAATTGTATTCAGCCGGATCAATGACCACATTTTTTCCTTTTATTTCTATAACGATGAACCTGTCCGGGGGATTGTTCTCCTTCTCTTTTATTTCGATCTCACGAACTATCCCGGCGTCGTCCTTCATGACTTCATGGCCGGATATGTTTTCTTTCTTTAAAAATATGATCTTATCTCCGGGGGCAAATTCCCGCTGCTGCTTCTTACCCCGACTGTCCCTGACCTGGAACATTTCACTTTCGCCGATTTCGGCCATGGCTTTGAGGTTCTCCCTGATAAGCTCGTTAATTCGTACTCGGTCGCGGTTGGTGCCGGTGATGACATGAGTCTGCTTCCTTTCAGCGGGCGATAAAGAAGTATAGGTTTCGGCTATCTTTTCAAGTCTAAGATCATCGTCTCTTATTTCCTGGATACGGCTCTTCAGCGTCTCGAGACCGGCAGCAATATCCCGGTTTAAAACACTTTCAATTGCTTGTTTCAGGCTTTTGTCTTTAAACACTTCTACGTCGATACCGGGCTGCACCTGGATCTTTTCTAACTGTCCGGCGTCGATAAAATCAAAAGGCCGGCTCTTAAAAAAACTAACCACGGCGTTATTTTTGTTGGCCTGCTGTATGATTTTGTCCCGCTGTGCAGGAGATAGTTTCGCCGAATCGAATACCTGCCACACCTCTGTCTGTCTCACGATTTCGTCTAATTCGATATAACCGATTTTCCCATTTCCGATCATGTTGGCGAAGGGCCTGCCCGCGCCTACGGGCTGGAACTGTTTGGTGTCGCCGATAAGCACCACTTCCGCATTTTTTAAAGCTGATGCTTCCAGCAGCTTGTTCATGGCGACGTTGTCAACCAGTCCCGCTTTATCCACGAACCAGATTTCCCGGTTACTGCCGGGTGTGAGACCGGTAAAATTCGCTTTTCGCAAATCTAAGGGATCGCCACCTGCTTCCCAGGTCCCGGTTTCCTTTTGCAGTTGGATGAAATAGGAATGAAGCGTGGCTGCATCCTCGATACCCGCTTTCTCTTTCAGGTTATCCGCCGCTTTTTTGGTTGGAGTTAGGGCCACCACTTTATAATCGCCTTCCTGCTCGTAAAAATCCCTGGCAAAATTCAACATAAAAGGAACACCGGCGCCTGGCGCTGCCTGAACTGCCCGTACCCGGTGTTTGCTGCCGGTCATAAACAACACCGCTTCTTTTTGACCGGTAGTCAGGGTAGAACGGTCTAAATATTTATTTACCTTCGTATAGGCAAATCCCGGTACATAGTTTTCCTGCTTTTTCACAACTTCGGCCTTTTCATAAATTCCGTTCTCAATGCGGATATTCTGTTCCGTAGAAAAATAGGTTGCTCCTTTCAATTCGCCCACTTCTATAAAATCTCCATCTTTAACCTTTTGCTCAAAGCAATC
>JAGLSW010001010.1 GCA_023135565.1 Candidatus Aminicenantota bacterium
TTTTTTTGAAACCAGGGTCTATTTAATTTTGTTTGAGGACGACGTGGTTAGGCCGGGGGGATTTACTCCCATATTAACCGGCATAAAATACGTATTTTAGGAGGGTATATGAAAAAAATAATTTTAGTTCTAATGATTTTATTTATCTGGTTAGTTTTCTTGCAGGCAGGTTTTCCGGCTTCCTTACAGGAGCCTGTGAAGGGAAAAATCAAAGTAGTGAACGTGGAAGTGCCGGTGCGGGTATTCTATAAAAACCAGCCGGTGAATAACCTTACAGTCGATGTAAAAGATTTTCTTACCGGTAAGCTGGTGCGTAAGGATATTGTTGAAGTCATAAAATAAATCGTTTTTGGAGGCATTATGAAAACAAGAATAATTTTAGTTTTAGTGTGTTTGGTATTTGTTATCGGCGGATGTCGAGTCAAGCCCAAAATCGTCCCCACCTGGGAAGGTAGCGGAATAGCCTTGTATATGAATGACCACAAAGGCAAAATGACCACGGTGTTGGGAAAACAGAGGTCTGCATTGGTATTGAAGGATAATAAGAATACCGGGAAGATCGAGAAGATTTTTTATAATGACAAAGATTACTCACCTTATGTGAAAGATTTGCTCGACACAACCCCCGTGGTATTTGTTTCAGTGGGCATCGTCATATTTAGTAAAGAAAAAGCCACGATTAAAAACGGCAAATGCAGTTGTTCCGAAGCCATCGTTTTCTTTCCCGAAGAAACGAAAATATCTTTCATCGAAGCGAAAGAGATTATTTATAATTATAGGAAAGGTGTTTTTCTATGTTCTTATGCCGTTATGCGTACCATCTACATAGATGATGAAGGTGGGTAAAGGGATCGTAATTCGTGAGAAAGAGGGTGTAAAACATGGCTAAAAGCAGCGGAAATGGCAATAAAAAAATGGGAATAACGACTATATACCGGCTTATATTTTCAGACAAAAATAAGACCGACGAATGCTCCCGGTTTTGCCGGTGCCCGGAAAATCCGGGGGAATGTACCAAAGTGGTATTACTGTTAAATCCGAAAGAATTTCAGTTGGATTTTGCCGGTATAGCTTTCAATGAAAAAAGAGCATTACTAATGGCAACTATGGGGACAAACCTTTCGGTAGAGCTTCCCTGTCAATGCCTGGAAAATGCCAGACAAGAGTTTAACCGGATATTCAAGAAAAAACCGGGAAACCGTTCCCTCTGGTCTGTAAATCTCTGTACTACAGGTTCATGAAAAATCCGGTTTTTTATATGTTTCAGATAGTGAGCGCGGTCCTATGTGTGAGTTTTTTCGTGATCTGTACGGGCGCAATTTATGGAGATGAAGGCAGAGTTAAAATTATTAGCAAATATAATAGGTTAAAGATGAACAAAACAACTGATCTAACGTCGATGAAAGCCGAAGCTGAGAAAATAGGAAAAATATCTTTTCTACACAATTCATACAAATATTTCATTCAACATGCGCTGGTCATTCAATATGGTGAATCTTACCGGCTTCTTGTTATCCACGAATGTAAAATATTGGCGGATCAATATTATAAAACTTGTCAGGAGGCCCAGATCGCTTTTATGAGAATATTCCTTAACAGACGCTGGAAGGAAACGGTGGAACTGCACTGGAGTCCTTTATATGAACCGGGAATCGAATG
>JAGLSW010001011.1 GCA_023135565.1 Candidatus Aminicenantota bacterium
CTGGGGATATTGAAGAGTGGGTCCGGTTACGTCCCCCTGGACCCGAAAGCCCCGGCTGCCCGGAACAAGTTTGTGCTGGAAGAGTGTGGAACAAGCTTATTGCTTACCACTCGGAGTATCCTGGGCAAAAGTGAAAATGTAGTATTAGCCGGTTGGCCCGGAGAAATCCTTTTCTTAGAGCAGCTCGATGAGCTTAAAGCCAAAGAGCCGGACGTTGTCGGCGGTTATAAGTCCAATATGTCCAATATGTCCTATCCCGCTCATTTGTCCTATACAGCCTATGTTATCTTCACCTCCGGTTCTACGGGCAAGCCCAAGGGCGTGCCTATTACCCATGCCAACTTTTGTCCTTTGATGCACTGGGGTTATGAAAAATTAGGCATAGGCCCAACTGACCGTGCCGTTCAAAATCTTTCTTATTATTTCGACTGGTCGGTATGGGAAATATTCATTGCTCTTACCGGCGGCGCCGCTTTGTATATGATAACCGAAAAGATTTTGCTCAACCCGGAAGCGGAAGTGGATTTTATCCTAAAGAAAAAGATTACCGTGCTGCACATCACCCCCACCCAGTACCAATATTTGATGAGTGTGGGCAAAAAACTGCATACTTTAAAATATCTAAGCATCGGCGCAGAGAAGTTAACTTATGACCTGACTATACGCAGCCTAACTTCCGTGAGTGAAGACTGCCGTGTATTCAACATGTACGGCCCTACGGAAGCCACCATCATGGCCGCCGTATTGGAGATAGACCGCACAAAAGTAGAAAATTATAAAGTATTATCCAGTGTCCCCATCGGGGAGACTATTGCCAATACAAACCTGTTGGTATTGGATAAGCAAAAAAAGCTTTGCCCCATCGGTATAGAAGGTGAATTGTACATCGCCGGTGATGCTGTGGCCCGGGGATATTTGAACAACCCGGAACTCACCGCGGAAAAGTTTATAACAGCGCCAGCCTTCAGCAGCCGGCCTCAACCGGATACCGGCAACCAATCACCTCTCACTCTTTACCGTACCGGGGATCGCTGCCGTTGGCTCGAAGACGGCACCGTGGAGTTTTTGGGCAGGATAGACGACCAGGTGAAGATTCGGGGGTTCCGTATCGAACCTGGAGAAATAGAGAACCGCTTGTTACAGCACAAAACAGTAAAAGAAGCATTTGTTATGGTCAGGCAGTATGATAGCGGAGAAAATTACTTATGCGCCTATATCGTGGCAAGCAGCAAGGAGCAGGGAGCAGGAAGTGAAGAGATGCGGGAATATTTATCCCGGAAGCTGCCTGATTACATGATTCCTTCTTCTTTTGTGTTTATAGAGCAGATGCCCTTAAATCCAAACGGCAAGGTAGATATCAAAGCCCTGCCCGCACCGGAGCTAATATCTTTGAAGGGATATCTCCCGCCCGGGAATAAAGTGGAAGGAATCCTGGTGGATACCTGGGCCCTGGTGCTGGAGTTAGATAAAACGAAAATAGGAATCGATGATGATTTTTTTGAACTGGGAGGTCATTCATTAAGCGTCACCAGGTTGGCAGGAAAAATACATAAAGCGTTGGATGTAGAAATTCCTTTTTCGGTGGTATTTACAACCCCTACTATCAGGGGGATAGCAGAGTATATCGAAAAAGAAAAAAAAGATAAAAAATATGTTGAAATCCTTCCTGTAGAGAAAAAAGAATATTACCCCATATCATCAGCCCAGGGACGTTTTTTTCTCCTGCAGCGGATGGGCCCGGAGACAACAGCATACAATATATCCGGCATCATGCAGTTGGATGGTTCCCTTAAAAAGGAAGTGTTTGAAAAGGGTTTCAAGCGGCTGATCGACAGGCATGAGAGTTTAAGAACATCATTTGAGATGCTGCCCGACGGTCCGGTGCAGAAGATCAGAGACTTCGAAGATATCGAATTCGGAATAGAATTTGAAGAAAATCCCAAATTACAAAATACAAATTCCAAACAAATTACAAGCTTCAAAACCCAAATCCCAAACAGCTATCCCCAACAACTGTTCAGTTCCGCCGGCTCCCATACGTCGGATTTGTCCGATACGTCCCATTCGGAAAAAAAAGGGGGCAGACAAGAAGAATATGATGATTTCATTCATAACTCGGTTCCCCGGTTTATTCGTCCTTTCGATCTATCTAAAGCGCCGCTGCTGAGAGTAGGATTGTTAAAAATAGAAGAAGAAAAACATCTGCTGATGGTGGATATGCATCATATCATTTCCGATGGAATCTCCATTGAACTGCTGCTGCATGATTTTGCTGCGCTGCTTGCGGATAGAGAATTGCCACCGTTAAATGTTAGTTACAAAGATTATACAGGATGGCAGCATACCCGGGCATACAGGGATATGCTGATGAGTCAGGCCGCTTTTTGGGAGCAGGCCTTTGCCGGTGAAATACCTGTCCTGGAACTTCCTACTGATTATACAAGACCCGCGGTCCAGGATTTTGAGGGCCGGACCATGGAATTCCAATTGACAGGGGAGGAAACCCGGGCTTTAAACCGTTTTTCTTTAGAGCAGCGGAGCACATTGTTCATGACACTGCTGGCAATCTATACGCTTTTTCTCTCTAAAATAACCGATCAGCAGGATATCGTTGTAGGCACGCCTGTTTCGGGGCGTCGTTCCCCGGATATCGATCTCTTAGTGGGCCTTTTTGTAAATACCCTGGCGCTGCGTAACTATGTTCCTGTTGAGCGCACCTTTGCCGCCTTCCTGGCGGAGGTGAAAGAGAGCACGCTGCAAGCCTTTGAGAACCAGGACTATCCCTATGAATACCTAATAGAAAAGTTAATAATAAAAAGGGATATCAGTCGTAACCCGCTTTTTGATTCCATGTTCGTACTGCAGGGCGCCGGGATATGGGAAATGGAAATACCCGGGCTAAAACGGAGTTCATTCCCCTATGCCGGGAGGACATCGAAATTTGACCTAACCCTCCAGGCGCAGCATA
>JAGLSW010001012.1 GCA_023135565.1 Candidatus Aminicenantota bacterium
AGTCATAAAGTCATGCACCGTGCACATTTTTCTATTGCCGAGCAAAGATTTCCCGTAAAACGGCAAATACAGATGCCGCCGCGACAAATACTCTTGCCATGAAAAAATATACTTCCCGTATAATGGCGGGTACTATTTAAGAGATAAGAAAAAAAGGGGACAGGCTAATTCTTCTCCCCTAAAATTAAAGGCCAGTCCCGCAGGACAATTTTTTTTGGATAGAATGAAAAAAAGTAAAATACCGACCCCGGTTTTGGTTTTTGGTTTTGATATACTATAAAATAATAAAATATGTTTTAATTTTTTTTTCTTGACATCTCTTTAAACTTATACTATTATTATTAAACTGTTAAGTTATAAAACTACATAAAGGAGAATAGAATGTTGAAAAAATTAACAAAGAGTAGTGATAGAGAAATTCGGAAGATGGCAGAGAAAGAAATGCAGTCAACAAGCGCAGGCGGAGGTATATATCTAGGTTGTGTGTCCGATTGTATAAATGACTGTGGATATGAACCCGACATTTTAGATGGTTGGAATCTGTATCAGAGTACCTTTAAACGGTAACTATAATATAATCGGTGATTTTATATAGCAGCCGGTCTATATTTTAGATGAAATTCGGAAGCAAAGAAGCAGGATTGATGCCAAAGAATATATTTTTAAAAGGAGGGTATTCGTACTTATCAGATCATAACGTATTAATCAATAATGAATTGAAAGCCCTGTATATTAAGCATCGTGAAGCCAAGAAATTAGCTGATATTAATATAACTAAGCAAGCCCTTCAAAGAAACATAAGAAATAGTCGGCAGATTATATTCGAAGTAACTCAAGATTGTAATTTGCGATGTAAGTATTGTCTGTTTCTAAGCAATTACCAATACCATAGAGACGTATCAAAAAAGTTTTTGGATTTTGAGACTGGTAAACAAGGGCTGAGTTATATATATGATATGATTAAAGATAGGGAGAGGCGTGAAATAGTGTTAAGTTTTTATGGTGGTGAGCCGCTGCTTAAGATAGATATTATAAAAAAAATTGTTTCTTTCTCAAAAGAATTATTTAAAGATTGGGACATACAATATGTATTGACAACAAATAGCACCCGACTTGATTCCAGTGTGGCAAAATTCTTAATTTCTGAGGATTTTAAAATATCTATCAGTTTAGATGGTCCGAAAAATATTCATGACTCAAAAAGAGTTTATACCGACGGAAAAGGGACCTATAATGACTTAATGGCAAATCTAAAAAGAATAAAAAGTATGAATAACGTTTTTTTTAAAAAGAACGTTAGATTTTCAACGGTTTATTCTCAGGACCTGTCGCTGTTAGATACAGTTGATTTTTTTTGCAATAATGAAGACGTCAACCAAAGCAGGATATCTTTAAATGCTGTTAATGCCCTTCACACAGATTATTACAAAAGGTATCCTGTAAATACAAGAGAATATAAGATTAATCTTGATAAAATCATAAAAAATATAATTGCCAGGACTGTTAACGATGACGAGCTATATCCAGTTGAAATCGACATAACTAAAAATATGTTGAATATAACAAAATTAGGCCAAACCCCTGAGAACATACTTCATGGGACATGCCTTTTCAATAACAGATTATTCATAGATACGGACGGAAGATTTCACATTTGTGAAAGAATAAATAATAGTTTTAGTTTTGGAGATGTTTGGAATGGAATAGATTTTAAAAAAATAAAACAGATTATTGACGATTTCACCAAAGTAAAAAAGAATCATTGCATAAATTGTGATATCCATTTCCTTTGTGCCCCTTGCTATACTGCATTCGCAAAAGGTGGTTGTTTTGAAATAGACAAAGATTACTGCACGAGCTTCAGGGCGAGTATTTTACAAATTCTTGATGATATCATTTTATTCAAGGAGAAAAAACATCATCCTCTGAACAAGAAAAAAAAACCAAAATTAGATAAGTTCCATCAATTTGTTTATTTAGAAAAGGGCCCGGTAAATACCGCAATTTTAGATTTTTTAAAAGGAGAAATTTACCAGGTGGAAAACAACACTATAAAAAAATTTGATGATATAAAGGATTTTCTTAGAGCGGCTAAAGAAGCCGGGTTAATTATTAATGTTAAAGCAAATTCCTGGATACCAAAAGACGAATCAAGGAAAAATCTATTTAAGTTTGCCGACGAGGTGAGCCCAATGAGATATACCTTAGAAATCGAAGCAGGTGTGGATTTGGAACTAATAAAAGAGAGGTTTAGAAAATCAAATGTAGTTAGGATTGTGTATTATGGGGAGGATAAAATAAAACAATTGCTTCCTTCCGTAGAATTAATATACAAAAAAAGAAGCTTCAATGAATGTATTGAAATGTCTAAAATCAATGGGGAATTTAGCAAAACAAATGAATCTGATTATAGATTTAACCAGATTTATAATTCCTGCTGGGGGCAAAAGATTGCCGTTACAAAAGATGGCAAGATAAGGCCTTGTATATTCAGTAATATTATTATAGCTGATTTGAAAAGCACCCCGGTCAGCGAAATTATAATGAAAGCAAAGAATTATTGGTATTTCACAAAAGACAAAGTAGAGAAATGTAAAGAATGTGAGCTCAGGTACGTATGCTTTGATTGCAGAGAAGTTGCGCAGCGAAGTGAAAACGGTAATTTGTGTGCCACAAATCCTAACTGTGAATACGACCCATATAATGGATCATGGATAAGTGAGGTTAAAAAAAATGAATCAAAAATCATGTAAGATTACGGCTATATTGTTTCTTTTTGTTATCACCGCCTCTTTACACGCGGAGAAGATGGCAACTTTAACGGAAATTTCCCAGGCCAAAATGATTGCAGTTGCAGGCGAAAAGCTTTACATCTCCGAACCGTCCGGTTTTTCCGTATATTCTTTGAAAACTTTCCAATTATTAAAAAAAGTCGGTGAAAAAGGGCAGGGGCCCGGTGAGTTTTTAATCGCTCCGCTCATAAGATTTGCCGGGGATAAACCTATTTTTTTGGATAGAAGACAGCGAAAAATCGTTTTTTATTCAAATGATTTCCAGGTTATCAAGGAACATAGATTCTTATTTGATGTTTTTGATGTCATCCCTATAGGGGGAAATTATGCGATCTTCAAGGACATTGTAATAAAAAAGAATATAAGGTTCTGCATTTCTCTTTTTGATGGAAATTTCAAAAACATCAAAACTATATCAAAACAAGGAAATATATTAGACAGCAAAAGTGGATATAACTATACGATTAGACCGTTCTATGGAGTGCAGTGCTGGTTAGATAAAATTTATGTCGTCGATGGAAGAAAAGGGTTTTTTATAGAGGTCTTCGATCAAAATGGAAACTTCCTTTATAAGATTAATAAAAAATACGAAAAAATAAAAACCACGGATATTCATAAAAAAAACCGATATGAATTATTAAAGCAGTATCCAGTGTTCAAGAAGTTTCCCCTCAGCCACTGGAAATTCCCCGAATATCTACCTGCTATCAAGGCTTTTTTTGTTATCGATAATAAAATTTTCGTAAAAACCTATCATGTTAAAGGTGGCAAAGAAGAATATATAGTAATGGATTTGAAAGGAAACGAACAAAAAAGAGTATTCCTGCCTTTTGTCATCATGCGTTTCTTTGCCTTGAAAAATGGAAAATTCTATTATCTAAAAGATAACGAAATTAGCGAAGAATGGGAACTGCATGTGATCGACATCGAAAAAGCCGGGGAAAGCCGATAGTCAAAAACCGGTTAAATTAACGGAAAATAGGACAATTTAAGCAAAAATCCGTTAATTTAACCGAAAATTCGTTGATTTGACGACTAATCGGTCGATTTAAGCAAGAAACCGTCTCAAGTGACGAAAAATCCGTCGATAAGGAACAGCCGGGGACGGTGAGTGGGTTTGTGGGAATTTTAAAAAACCGGGGGCTTTTCTGCGAAAGAAAACCGAAAATCAGGGTGTTACCTTTTTCGGCGCTCGACGTTGACCGGGCATTATAGTTGTCGTCAGGAGGGAGTTATAGTTGTCGTTGATCAGGAGGGGGCGGGAGCGCGGTTTTCCGGCGCCCCCAATCTTATAATGACCGAAAATCGGTTGATTTTTATTACAGCTTTTAAAAGATTTGGAGATAGGAGCAGTGAACTGAGAAACTAAATTTTAGTCTCGTGCCTGTCTTGATTTTTTCGCTGTTTTCGACTATCATAAATAAAATGAATCCGGTAAATAACGATAAATTAACAGTTGCAAATGATGACTATGAACCCCAGTTCATTAATTTCCACGACTTGATTAAATTCAGGGTCAGGGAAATTCTATTAGTGTCCAGTTTTTACGACGCTTTCGTTTTGGAAGAAGACGGCCGCCTGTCGGACAGGATCTTCAGCGAATATATCGACCTGAATTTAAGGTTTATCCCCAGGATTACCCGGGTGCCCAGCGCCGAAGATGCCCTAAAAGCCATCGATACCGTCAACTATGACCTGGTTATCACTATGACCCGCATCGCCGACATGGACCCTTTGGAATTCGGCAAAAAAGTCAAAGAACTAAAACCCGGTATGCCGGTTGTACTGCTCACCTATGACCGGCTGGATGTGCCGCTCCTAATCGCCCTGAGAAAAACGAAAGGGATCGATAAAGTTTTTTATTGGACCGGGGATACCAGGATACTGCTGGCAATCATAAAGTATATCGAAGATTTAAGAAATGTAGACAACGATATCGACTTAGGAGTCTGGGTAATCCTGGTCATCGAGGATTCACCGCGGTTCTACTCTATTTTCCTACCGCTTATCTATACGGAGATAATGACTCAAACCAGGATGCTGATTTCAGAAGGCGTCAACGACCTGCACCGGCTGCTGAGGATGAGAGCCAGACCCAAAATCCTGCTGGCCGAAACCTACGAAGAAGGCAAAAAACTCTATAAAAAATACAAAAAAAGTTTGTTAGGCGTTATTTCGGATGTGCGCTTTCCCCGCAAAGGAGAAATCGACCAGGAAGCGGGATTCAGGTTTGCCCGCCGGGTGAGACGCGAAATACCGGACCTGCCCTTCCTGTTACAATCATCGAATTTAGAAAACAAAAAGGTCGCCTTAGAAAATGAATTGGAGTTCCTGGATAAAAGTTCGGATAATCTTTTACATGATCTTCATGGTTTTATTTTATCCAATTTCGGTTTCGGCGACTTTGTTTTTAAAAATAGCCTGGGCAAAGAGATCGCACGGGCAAAAAACATTTCGGAATTTGCTAAAATGCTGCGCGTGGTGCCGGACGAGAGTATCGAGTACCATGCCACCAGGAATCATATCTCCCGCTGGCTGCGGGCCAGGACGGAATTCGACGCGGCCCGGGAATTAAGGCCCAAAAAAATTTCCGATTTCGACAACATGGCGGAGATAAAAAATTTCCTTTTGCAAGAGATCCACAAATTAATTCAGTTCAACCAATATGGGGTTATTTCCGATTTCGGTAAGATCCGCTTCGACTTAGAAAATTCCTTTATCCGCTTAGGAAACGGCTCTTTAGGGGGTAAAGCAAGAGGGATCGCTTTTCTTAACGCCCTCCTGGCCCAGACTCGCTTACAGGAAAAGTTTCCCGGTATCGAAATAAGAACGCCCAATACTTTTGTGATTTGCAGCGAAGTGTTCGAAGAGTTCGTGGATCGTAATAACCTGCAGGAGTTTGCTATCTCGGAAACGGACAACGGCAAAATCGCTAAGAAGTTCCTCAAAGCAAAATTTCCTCCCAAATTAAAAAAAGACTTAGAAACGCTGCTGAAAAATGTGGATTACCCTATCGCCGTCAGGTCGTCGAGTCTTTTAGAAGATTCCCAGGCCCTACCTTTTGCCGGGCTTTATTACACTTATATGCTGCCTAACAATAATACCGAGCTGAAACATAGATTAAAACAGTTAACTAATGCGGTAAAACTGGTTTTTGCGTCGGTGTTCTACAAATCGCCCAAGGAATATGTGCGGAATACCAATTTCAGGATCGAAGAAGAAAAAATGGCGGTCATTATCCAACAGACCGTAGGGCAATCTTATAACGGCAGGCTTTACCCGGTAGTTTCAGGTGTGGCGCAGTCGTATAATTTTTATCCCATTTCCCACATGGAGCCGGAAGACGGCATCGTGCAATTGGCTTTAGGGTTGGGCATCCTGATTGCCGAAGGCGCCCAGACCTACCGGTTTTCCCCGAAATACCCGCAGATGAATCCCCCTTATTCTTCTGCCGGCGAATTTTTACAAAAGTCACAGAGCTATTTTTACGCGCTCAACCTTGGGGAAAAAAAAGCGCAGGTCAGCCAGGATGAGAAATCCAATCTTTTGAAACTCGATTTGCCGGCGGCTGAGGAAGACGGTTCTTTATTTTTTGTGGCAAGCACTTATTCAGGGGCGGAAGACACCATCAGGGACACACTCTCGATTGCCGGGCCCCGGGTGGTCACTTTTGCCAACATTTTGAAGTACAACGTGTTCCCTTTAGCTGAGGTAACCGGGGAGATTTTGCAAATCGGCCGCCGGGCTTTCGGTTGTCATATCGAAGTGGAGTTTGCTTTAAATCTTTTCAAAGACAAAGAGAGAAAGCCTGAATTTTTTCTTTTGCAGATCAGGCCCATGGTTACAGGCCGGGAGAAAGTAGAGATTTCTTTAGAAAACACGAATCCCGGGGATATATTTTGTTTATCCGGGCATTCCATGGGGAACGGGATTTTTAATGATTTGTATGACGTCGTATATGTTGACCCGCGGCTTTTCGATCCTGCCCGCAGCCGGGAAATTGCCGAAGAGATAGGTAAAATCAACCGCAAGCTGGCTGCGGAGGAGCGGGAATATATATTGATCGGTTTTGGGCGTTGGGGCACGTCGGACCCCTGGTTAGGCATCCCGGTGGAGTGGTATCACATATCGCAGGCCCGGGTATTTATAGAGTCCAATCTTGAGAATTTTAATATCGAGCCGTCTTTAGGCAGTCATTTTTTTCATAATATGATCTCTTTAAAGATGGGTTATCTTCATATAAAGAAGACCACTGAGCAGGAGTTTATATTGTGGGATTGGTTGAAAGAGCAGGAAGTTTTTAACCAAACCAAATATGTGAAGCATGTGCGTTTCAGCGAACCTTTAACGGCGCGGATCAATGCCCGCACATCGAAGGGAATGATTTTGAAACCCTGCGGTGCAGGGAGCCTATAAGGAGCTTTCGAGTAACATAAAAGCGTATCGCTCATCAAAAGTTTTGGGAGTCCAGAACCCTTTTTCAAAAGGGTTTTGGCCGCCGGAGGCTAAGATGGTGGGTGCGCCGAACGTCCTACAACAGTGCTGAGTTTATTTTTTTGTTTTTGACAGTTGAGTGCCGATATAGTAAAATTAAAAGTTAAAAATAAAAGGAGGTAATAAAATGTTAAAAAAGAGTCAATTTATTTTGATTATTTTTCTTTTGTGTATCTCTTATGCTTATGCAGGCGCCCCGGGAGCGGACGAAAAGGTGAGTCAAAAGGGCGCCTTGAACATTACCGTCAAGTCTAATGATATCCTGGTCGATACGGCATTTTCTAAATACAAGTACGTGGTAAAAC
This sequence comes from Candidatus Aminicenantota bacterium, assembly GCA_023135565.1. Classification (GTDB taxonomy): domain Bacteria; phylum Acidobacteriota; class Aminicenantia; order UBA2199; family UBA2199; genus JAGLQA01. The sequence goes on from JAGLSW010001012.1 coordinate 7,592, forward strand.
TCAAAAGAACCCGGCAATTAAATGGTGAAAACGTTGCAATGGAAATAGCTGACGAAAGAACAGGAAGCAGCGAATTGTTGAAAAAGCCTTTAACTTTCTATTTCAAAAAATACGGTTACTATGAAGTTGAATGTAATGGGTATGATAATAATTCAAAAAGAATTTTTCATATGAAATCCGGTAATATAAAACATGCCGGTAAATCGACTCATATCGCAATTTCACAGACCACGTCCACCTGCAAAGATTAGAATTTGCCGGTAAAAGCAACAGATATCAATATTTAAAGGAGAAACTCGAATGAGCGCTAGTGAAACCCCGAAGTGGCTGCTGGAAACTCAAAACAAGAGTTGGGAACCTGAAATCCTAATTTCAGGAATCACGCTTACCTTCATATTTATTCTCTCTAATCATATTTACAATTTTTATGGTATGCTGGTTCAAGATTTTGCCGTGTGGGACGCCGTCGCGAGAACTTTATATAAAGTGTCGATAATCATATTAACGGGATTAAAAATAATTTTGATCTTTCATTTGATATTAAGGGGACTGTGGACCGGCTTTGTGGGTCTCAGCTATGTGTTCCCGGAGGGCGTGAACAGGCTGAACTTATCAAAATCCGCAAAGAAGATTCATTATGATAAACCGGAAACATTCGTCATAAAAATAGAAAAGATTTGCAGTTTGCTATTTTCTTTTATTTTTTCCTCTTTCATATTTGTGCTGGGTTTCTTTTTGCTGTTTATCCCGATTGTTATTTTGTTTGTACTGGGATTGGACATATCCTACATCCGGATTATCAATCTTTATGTTGTCCTACCGTTAATAGTGATCCTGACATTACTTGCAATCCTGTTGGAAACAAAATTCCAGAAAACCACCATACTTAATAAACTCGACATCCTTCTTACAATCTATTACACCAATATCGGGAAAATTAAAACTAACTTAATTTTTCTATCTTATTTTTTGATTATTTTTTTACTGTCTTCCGGCGATATATCTAAGTTTGACTTTAAAAACAAGAAAAGCTCAGAAATTTCTACCAGGGGCGGTATTGTTCATTTAAATAAAAAATTTTATGAAGCCTCGAGAGATCAAAAATTAAGAATCCCGAAAGCAGCCATCGACCGGTTCCGGGTAACAGACAATGCGATAGAATTATTTATCGGTTTTTACAAAGAGGACATGTATACCATCAAAAAGTTAAAAAACAATCCTGAGTTTTTAAAAAAGTTCGAGATAAAAGCGGATAAAGCAGGGATGTATTTACATGATTTATACAAAATTGTTGTCGATGATAAAATTATTCCAGGCTTGAAGTGGTACAGCACCGATCATAAGCATACAAACCAGGCGGGAATAATTACTAAGATCCCCCTGGATACTCTAACAAACGGCTATCATGAATTAAAAATCAACAAGGTTTATTGGAGTACTAATAAGAAAAAAATGAAGCTTATCGACAATTGGGAGATCATCCCCTTTGAAATAGAAAACAAATAATGTATAAGTTAATGTTACAGGTATTTACGACTTGCCTCCGGCGGCCCTGCCGGGGGCCAAACTTTTGAAAAAGTTT
>JAGLSW010001013.1 GCA_023135565.1 Candidatus Aminicenantota bacterium
GCTTTAGAAGCCGGCCTGCGGCCCGAACGCCCGGCTAATCTCTACGGCTTAGGAATAAAAGAGATCATCCAGTTAGATAGTTCCCGCATAGAAGGCCGTTTTAATCTTCCCGTTGGGCAGGGGGCCGGCAGGCTGTATATGGGCAAAATTACCCGGGGACTGCCGGGCGGCGGTTTTATTTACACCAATCGCGACACCCTTTCTATCGGCCTGGTGGTTCACTTAGAGGCGCTTTCCCAATGGAAAAGGGAAACAGAAGCCTGGGAACTTTTGGAAGCTTTCAAAGCGCGGCCTGATGTAGCGCCGCTGCTGGCCGGCGGTAAAACCATCGAATACGGCGCTCATTTAGTACCGGAAGGCGGTTATGCCAACCTGCCGGAACCGGGAATACCCGGTTTGCTTTTGGTGGGAGATGCCGCCGGTTTCGTATTGAATACGGGACACACCCTGCGCGGTATGGACCTGGCCGCGGCCTCCGGCGTGTTGGCCGGTAGGAGCATCGCCGAAGCGCACAAAACCGGTTTTAGTCCCGAATCCTGCCTACGTTTATACCGCCGGGCCTTGAGCAAAAGCTTTGTTTTGGAGCAGATGAAAGCCTACAAAAAAGCGCCCGGTGTGCTGGCAATAAACCGCATTTTCGACCGTTATCCTCACCGCGTCGTGCGCTTGGCCCGGGAGGTGTTCTCTGTAGATGCCCAGGGCCGCAGCAAATCTTTTTGGCAAGGCGCTAAAGAGATGCTGTTTAAAATCTTAGGCTGGCGCGGTATCAAAGACCTGTGGCGATTAATAAGGATGGGATCATGAAGATAGAAGAAAAAGTTTCCCTTTGTGCGATAAAAAATCATAAAGAGAGCCATATCAAGTTAGACGAGGAAGCTTGCAAACGCTGCCGGACGAAAGTGTGTATAATAGCCTGCCCGGCCCATCTTTACACCATCGAACCGGAGACGGGCAAGCTGCAGGTGGATCACAGCGGATGTCTCGAATGCGGCACCTGTTTGATTATTTGTCCTCTCAAAGCAGTTACCTGGCAGTACCCGGAGCCCGGTTTCGGCATCTATTCCAGGTACGGATAACGAGCTTTCAGCCCCAGCTTTCAGCAAACGGACCTCGACGAACGCTGAAGGACTATAGGACGGCATAGGTCATATGACGAATACCTGGCCGGGAAGACCCAGCCCCTCATTGGCTCCCCACGCCGTCGGGTGGGCCATAATTATTGCTCTTAGGCTGGGTGCGATATTGACAGGACGCCGTTTATCCTTTACAATAGGGTCTATATTTGCTCCGGCTTCCACCGACTCGCTAACATCCCGGGACGTAAGATCAAGGAATCGCCGCAGAAGGAATAATAAATGGAAAATACAGACCTGAAAACGATTAAAAAAGCCTTTCGCCAGGATGGGTTCCTGGTAATAAAAAAAGTAGTGCAGGTGAACGGCAGGTACGGGATTCGGGCAGAAAACCCCCTGGCCTGTAACCAGGAAACCAGACAACCGAAAATGGCCCTCTACTTAGAGGGCACACCTTATGAGATGGGTTACCAGATGGGCCTGCTGGCGGAACCGGAAATAACCCGGATGACCACGGAGTTTATAGAAAACGTGGCTGCCAATTATTTTGTTTCCTGGCTGCCTGATGAGATAGAGGCTGTACTCGGTAAGTGGATCAACGACAGGGTTTACCCGGCGGCGGAAAAGTTAGCCGGGAGCGATGCCATACCACCGGAATTCAACGAACAAATAAAGGGCGTGTTGGACGGCTGCAAAGAGGTCTGCCGACAAGCGGGAACCGGGACGAAAGTCACAATGAAAGGTCTCCGGCTGCTAAATTATGGTCAGAACGTGATTTGTTCTTTTATATATCATGGGAAATTTCTCGAGGGCGAAGGGATTCTACCTTCCTTTTTAAAGCTTCCGAATATGTGCAACGCTTTCTCGTTGTCCGGCGATATGGTTAAAGGAGATCACCACTACTTCGGCCGGGATTTGATGTTCATTACCGGCGGCGTACTCCAGGACACCATCTGTTTGATGATTTATAACCCGGACAGCTCTTACCGGGGTATAGAAGCGCTTCCTACCGTAGTACAGTCCGTGCCCGGCATGGTGGGCAGCATGGCCGGTATGAATAAAAACGGTGTGGCTATGGGGGTGGATATCGTTTCTTCCGCTGCCTGCGACCCGGACGATCCGGGCATCTGCCCGCTTTTCTTAGTGCGCCATGCGGCGCAGTACTCCGAAAATGCGGACGCCCTAATAAAACATGTAAAAGAAGCTAAACGCGGCGTTTCCTGGATATATCCTTTTGCCGATGCCGCCGGCGGCAGGTCGGGGGTGATCGAAACCATCAAATCCTTAGACCCGGCGCAGTTCCCTACAAAGAAAAAACTGGCACAATATTTCCTCGATTTTGCCTTAGAAAAACCGAAGTCCCTGCCTCTCAAGATTTTTATGGGGAATTTTATTTCAGGCTTAAAAAAACGACTGCCTACGGTTGATTTTATCGAGAGGAATATGCAGCAGTTCGAGGAGTTAAGAACCGGTGTGTTCACCCGCTGGAACGATTATCGATATCCCGGCGAATACCTGGAATTTAATCAAGGGTTATGGGATTATTTTAACAGTCAATTCTGGTTTTTGCCCCGGAAACGATTACATGATGATGCTTTTAGCCCCGATGGTTTTATCAGTCCTTTGGAAATGAACAGGCAGGCCATCGAGAGAAATTGCCCGGCTACCTACTATTTTGCTCCCCAGCGGGAAAGGTTGGCCTATGACGTGCTGACCACCAATTGTTTTGTGGCGCCCGAGCTGCGTCTTGTCACCATGAATTATTGGACTGCCGCGCTGACGTCCTTAATGGGAGAGGCCGACGACATACAATGGCGTTATGACCAATTGAATTACTTAATCATACAGGCGGTGAAGAGAGGCAAAGTGGATAAAAAGACAGCTAAAAACCTGGTCGATTTTTTGAATCCGCTGACAGGTCGATTCCCTTTTTATTATAAAAACCACAAGCCCATCCCCCCCACCGATAAAGGGAACATACGTGTAAACGGCAACGCTTCGCTGTTCGACTTGAAAAAAAAAGTGCTGAACTGCCATTTCGGTTATTACAAAGATAAATGGGTGAAACTGACCATGCCTCGCTATTTCACCTGAAGCCCGCGGCGCGGGGATGCGGCGCACCCACCCTCTGAGCAGCCCGGTAGAGCTCGCCGGCGCCCGTTTGCTGAAGGCCGAATGCTGAAAGCTGGATACTGTGCTTGCTATTCAGATAATCCTTCGATCTCGTTTATCAGGGCAGAGAAAAATTCCAACGTTTGGGGCAGCCTCTCCATATCGAAACTCTGGATCTGGTTGTAAAGTTTAACGCCCCAAGCCTTAAGCATATCTATACTATATTTATGCCCCAGGTCTATTATCTCCCTGGCAAAATCTTCGATCTCATTAACGATAAATGTTGTCTTTATTTTTCTATATTTTTTTGTTAAATCAATTTGCAGCACTTCCAGCAGTTCGGGAATCCTGGCTTTTATTTCGGGAGATAGCTCCTTTGGGGTATTCGCTTGTTCCGCTGCAGCCACAGCCGCTGCCGAATCGGTTTCGATTACGGAATAAGGCAGGAAACGTTTTAATTCTTTGATAAATTGTGTCCTGGTAATCGGCTTTTTCATGTAACCTTCAACCAGGTCTTTGTCGGCTGATTCTCCCCCTCCTCCTTCAATGGCATGGGCAGTTATAACAACGATGGGAATCGGTTTAGACTTTTCGTCGGCTTTTAATATTTTAATGGCTTCATGGCCATCCATAACAGGCATCCTGATGTCCATAACAATCAGGTCGGGCTTGTTCCGCTTAACAATGTCGATCGCCTCTTCCCCATTCTCCGCTTCTAAGAAACTGACCTCGGAATCACTGAGAAAACCCTTCAACACTTCCCGGTTAGACTCGATATCATCCGCGATTAAAATGACCGCCTTTTCAAATCGCACCAATTCGCTGCCGCTGTCTTTTTCTTCCAGCTCGTCTTCGGGTGAAACCGACGAAACCGAAACATCCCGGAATATCACCTGGAAAGCACTGCCCTCTCCCGGTTCACTCTGCACCGAGATATCTCCTCTCATCATCTCTACCAACCGTTTGGTGATACTTAATCCTAATCCGGTACCGCGGGTTTTTTTTGTGTCCTTCCTTTCTAACTGCTTGAAGGCGTCGAAAATAAGCTCCTGTTGGTCAGGAGGAATACCGCTGCCGCTGTCTTCTATAGAAAAAATCAAGTCGAGGGTACTGTGGCTCTCATCTTTAAACTCCTGGGTAACAGCGAGTTTAACATAACCGGAGTCGGTAAACTTGACGGCATTGCCCATCAAATTAATCAATATCTGCCGCAGGCGGATCTCATCTAAAAGCACCCTGTCGGGCAAATATGAATCGATCTCTACCCGGAGATTCAACCCTTTTTTATCGATTTCCCTGGAAAATATATTTTTTATCTCTGAGAATATGGACCGTAAGCTGATCACATCTTCATGGAGTTCGAGCTTCCCGGCCTCTATCTTAGAAAGATCGAGAATATCGTTGATCAGGCTGAGCAGCGTTTTTCCACTGGAAGTAATGGCGGAGAGATAGTCTTTCTGAGGACCGCCGGTCAGTTGGTCGTCCAATAATTCGGCAAACCCCAGGATAGCATTCATCGGCGTCCTGATCTCGTGGCTTACATTGGCCAGGAATTCACTTTTTGCCCTGCTGGCGGCTTCAGCGGCATCTTTGGCTATTTTTAACTTCTGCGTCTCTTTTTTCTCCGTGATATTCTCCAGGATTCCTTCGTAGTACTGCAAATGCTTTTCGTCATCATAGACGGCATGAGTATTCTCAGAAATATAAACGATGCTTTTGTCTTTGCGCAGTGCTTCGAATTCAAAACCTTGTGCAAAACCATACTCGCTGATTAAGCGCTGTAATTGATCCCTCTGATCCGGTTTTGCATATAATTGTTCTCTCACATTGGTAATACTCTTAAGCACCTCATACGCGGACTCATAGCCGAATATCCGGGCAAAGGCGGGGTTCGCGGTTAGGAGACGGCCATCCGGTGAGGATTGGAAAATACCATGGGCTGCATTATCAAAAATATCCCGGTATTTTTTCTCGGCTTTGTCTCTTGCTATTTCGCGTTCTTTGAGTTGTTCCAGCATAATATTAAATTCATCGTAGAGCACACCGATTTCATCGTCGCCAAGCTTCTTAACCCGCAGAGAGAAGTCTCCCTTTTCGGAAATCTCCCTGGTTACGGTTGCCAGGTTCAGTATCGGCCCGGAAATGATTGTCTGCAGCTTGTTGGCCATGAAATAAGATAAAATGATCAACACCACGATCAACAGTAATAGGGTAATCAGGTTGCCCCTGATTTTTTTGTTTAATTCTATGGTGGATGCTTTTAAGTAGATAGTGCCATAGAATTGCTTTTGGTAATTAATAGGGTGATACACATGTAAGAAATTACCCTGGAATTGTTCCGATTCTCCTTTTGGCTCCTCCGGGATACCGTCCTTATCGTCTCTATCCATAACGGAAAAAACTTTCCCGCTTTCGTCATAAACCACGGCATTGGTAATAAAGGTTATTGTCTTTAGTTTTTCAAACTCTTCTTTGATTTTATCGGTGTAACCGAAAATTAAAGGTGTGACGCAGTGTTCTCCCACAAATTTAGCATTCAACTTCGTATTGCTGATCATCTCTTCTTTATAGGTAGCGATGTTATTGAAAATAACAAAACCGAAACCGATCCCGATGGCTATAAAAGTAACTATCAGGATTATAGAAATCAGCTTACCCTTGATCGAAAATCGCTGAATTATTTTCATATTTCCGTCATTTACTTTTTTTCTTTACAACTGCTGCAATTTCAAGCAGCAGCGGGTCTATTTGCAGCGATCGATGGCGGATTATGGCGGCACTGATCTGGATGCGGATTTTATTCTCGTCAATATACATATTAATCAGCACTCCCTTTTCCGCGAATCCTTCTGTATCCCCAACCGTCAGCACCGGTTTATCCTTTGTGACGGCAAGCACATCCGCAAGGTAGCTTTTGCATGAGGCCGATATGTATAACAAATGGCAGTCCGGGATTTTATCCACATCTGAAATATATTTAATTTCTACTTTCTTATCTTTAATTTTGTTTTGTTTATAGATATTATTGAGAATCTGCCCGAAAGGGTGTTTCCCGATTATACCGATTATAAAAGGTTTCGACTTATCTTTTATATCCGATCCTTCCGACCATGTAACGAAACGGGCAAACTTTTCAAGCCAAATGGACTTCAGTAAATACGGGCCCGCCACATCTTCCGTTAGAGTGACCCCACATAGGGAAAACAGCAGGAAACATGCAAGCAGTATCTTACTCTTCATCCTGACTTCTCTTTTACTAAATTTCATTTTTCGTTATTATTTATTTTACCTTTAGCTTCAACCTTTACTCTTTTTCTTCTAAAATTTCCTCGGACATTTCCGGGAAAAGTTTTATAACGCAATCCGGGCACAGGCTGTGGGTTAATTGCGCCTCTGAATGCGCCTCTAAATACTCTTCCACACGCTGCCAAAAACCCTCATCATCGCGAATTTTCTTGCACCTTGAACAGATAGGGATCATACCTGATAATTGTTTGACTCGTGTTAGGGCTTCTTTAAGTTGAACAATCAATTCCCTTTCTTTGTCCCGGGCGCGTTTTAGTTCTATATGGGTATTGGCCCGAGCCAGCAGTTCCGCAGACTCGAAGGGTTTTGTCAAATAATCGACTGCCCCGACAGTGAAACCTTTTACTATATCATCGGTTTCGGTTTTGGCAGTCAGAAAGATAACCGGTATATCTTTTATGGTTGGGTTCTCCTTTAATTTCTCGCAGACTTCGTAACCGTTCAGATCAGGCATCATAATGTCGAGCAGGATCAAGTCAGGCTGGCTATTGACCACCATATCGAGGGCCTGTTTTCCACTTGTTGCAGCCGCAATATTATAGTTTTTTTTCCTTAATATATTTCCCAGCACCTGGAGGTTTTTCGGCACATCGTCCACGATTAATACCAGCGGCTTTTTATTATCTTCAACTTTTTCTTTAATTGTACTATTCTCCTTTTTTTAATTTCTCATTTTATCATTTTTTTGTGTAAACTGCAAAGCAAATTTTCACCATTCTTAAATGCTCAGTTTTTCCGGCGTTATTTTGCCGGTATGCAATAGGTAAATATCGTACCGAATACTATATTTTAGAGGAAATAGCAGCGTATGTCAATAGTTTTTGACAATTACTTTCCTGTGTTTGCTTCTAATTTTGTATTATGGTAACATTCTCTCATGCACGAGCCTTCCTGGTTATCAGTCCTACCGCCGCTCCCGGCAATCCTCCCGGCTATCTTCAGCCGGCAGGTCATATCTCTCTCCTCAGCGGCATATACTTCGGGTGGACAATCCTTTCAGGCTGGAACCCCTTTAAAGGTTTCGCCGCTTCAGCGGCAGGGTTAGTCAAAGTGTTCCAGGATGGAGATAGGGATTTCGGGCCCATGAAAAAAGCCGCCGTGTGTTAAAAAACAAAGCCACCGCTGCGGGCACTTTACATATTAAACGATTCGTTCTCGCTTGCTTCGCTAAAAGCGGGGATATAGATATGAACGCTTGTTCCTACACCCTTTTCCGATTCGACTTTTATCCACCCCCCGTGTTTGCGGATGATCGAATAACAAATAGAAAGCCCTAAACCCATCCCTTTTTGATTCACAGAATTCTTAGTTGAAAAATAAGGATCAAATATTTTATCTATATCTTTTTTCGGAATCCCTCTGCCCCGGTCTTTTATTAGGACCTTAACATATTTGCCCGGCTTCAGGGCAGGGTTTTCATCCTTGTCTACGGTAATATTCCTGGCCCGGATGCGCAGTTCCCCGCCATCAGGCATGGCGTCCGCGGCATTATGCAGGATATTACATAATACTTGTTTGAATTGCCCTTCATCCACGAATATCGAAAAGAGGTCGGCTGGTAGATCAGTATGCCACAAAATCCCACTGCTAAAAAAAAGCGATCCTATTACATCCTGCAAAAGTCCGGCCAACCGTTCCTCTCTTCTTACCAGCCAGCCGCCCTCTGAAAAAGTAATCAGCTTTTCCGCGATATCGGCGGCCTGGCATGAGGCTTTCTCAGATTCCAGCAGCAGGTCATAAACTTTCTCACCCGGAGGCACTTCCATACGGGCTAAGGAAATATTCCCGATTATGACGGAAAGAAGACTATTAAAATCCTGGGCAATACCTCCGGCAAGGATGCCTACCGATTCTAATTTCTCTTCCGCACCCCTGCGGTGGATATTATTTACCTGCCGTTCGAAATCGTAATGTAACAGGCTAAGTTGGCTTTCCACCGCTTTTTTGAAGCGGAAGAGCAGCTTCTCAAAGAGCGGGCTGAAATGATTTTCCCGACGGTCCAACACACAGATCGTTCCGAAAACGTTTTCATCCGGCCAGAGCAATACGCAGCCTAAGTAAGACACAAAACCGGACCTAACTTCATCGCTTTTTTTCCATTTGCGGTCTTTTAGCGCATCTGCGACTAAAAGCTTTTTTTTCGAGTTGATCACTTTTTCACAGAACTGCCCGGCTGCAAACATTTTATCTCCCCTTTTATAGGGGTTGTCTTTCGACCGGCCGGCACACAGCACCTTGAGGTGAAGATGTTCGACTCTCTTAATTAAAGCAGCGGGGACATCGAGAACCCGGGCCAACACATCGACGATTTCCTTTAACTCTTTTAAAACTTCTTCGGGTACAGCAATCCCTTTTGTATTGGCAGGCGCATATGCAATCTCCTCGGTCTTTTTTTTCATTGCTCCCATATTGTACCATATTCAGCTTTATTATGTAAAATATTGCTTTTTTTCTTGACAAATTTTATATAATAATTTTATAATGTGCGGTTGGGGTCGCCGACCTCTTTACTAATACGTCGTGAAATTTTGCTAAAAAAACAAGCTTTTCGTTTAACCCGGTCGGACATGAAGTTCCCCGGCCCCTCTGCGGTTGGGGTCGCCGACCCCTTAAAGAAAAAAATGATCTACCAAAACATTGAAATACCATTAACGACCATTTTTAGAATATCGCTATCGGGCTTCCCGGCTGGAGGGAACTGATGGCAGAAAATAAACCGCTGGCTACAGTCCTAACAATCGATGATGAACCGGCGCTGCGCCGGAGTATAAAGGAATACTTAGAAGACTACGACTACAAAGTTATCGAAGCTGAGGACGGCCGGATTGGAATTGAAATTTTCCAGTCGGAAAAGCCCGACCTGCTGCTGGTAGATTTGCTCATGCCCAACACAGGCGGTCTGGAAGTATTAAAATTCCTTAGGGAAAAAAGCCCGGAAACGCCGGTAATCGTTATTTCCGGGGTGGGAGAAATCTCTTATGTGGTGGATGCGCTGCGTCTTGGAGCCTGGGACTATATTCTCAAACCTATCCTGGATATGACGGTGCTGCTTCATGCAGTGCAAAAAGCGCTGGAACGGGCCGGTTTGATCTGGGCAAAACGCTTGTACCGGGAAAATTTGGAAGTAGAGGTGGCCGAAAGAACAAAGGAACTCCGCAAGGCCAACGAGATATTAAACCGTGAGATTAAGGTGCGGGAACAGGCGGAAGAAGAGATAAAAAGGACTAAAAATTACCTGTCCAGTGTGTTTAATTCTATTTCAGCGGTATTAATATCCATAAACGAAAAAGGCGTTGTCACTCAATGGAATAAAGCAGCCGGGACCTTTACCGGTGTTCCCCCGGCACAAGCTGTAAATAGAAAAGTGTGGCTGCCGGCGCCTTTTTTGAAAGAATATAAGCCTGACGTTACAGAAGTAATGAAAACCAAAAAATCAAGAGTATGGCAGGGCAAGACTCTTGTTAACGAAAAAAAAAGGCACCTGCAAATATCCATGTTTCCCCTGGCATACGACAGTGACGGCGGGGTTGTAATTCAAGTGGAAGACATGACGGAACTGCGGAAAAAGGACGACCAACTGCGCCAAGCCCAGAAAATGGAGACCTTAGGCGTTTTGGCCGGTGGGTTGGCCCATGATTTCAACAATGTGTTAGGTGGTATTATCGGCCCCCTGTCGATCATCCAGGGTGAGATGGAAGCAGGAGATATCGCACAGGAAGTATTGAAAAAGTACTTAGATGATATTGAAAAATCCGCCAACCGTGCCGCTGATATCGTTAAGCACCTGTTGGTTCTTTCCCGTAAAGAAGAGCTCGTTTTAAAGGCGGTGGACTTGAATAATGTAATCCGCCATATCATGAAGATATGCCGGAGCACCTTTGACAAAAGTATCGAATTGGTCCCCATATATTCGCGCAAACCGGCAAAAATTTCCGCTGACCCGGCCCAGATCGAGCAGGTGTTGTTAAATTTATGTGTTAATGCTTCCCATGCCATGACCATTATGAGAAAAGAGGGTCAGCGTTGGGGAGGAACTTTAACTATATCTTTAACACACATCTATGCCGACAGGTATTTTTGTGAAGCCCACCCCGAAGCCGGTGTAGGCGCTTACTGTAAACTTTCCGTAGAAGATACCGGCACCGGCATGCCCCATGAAATCATCTCGCAAATATTTTCACCTTTTTTTACCACCAAGAGTAAAACTAAAGGCACCGGTCTCGGTCTTGCCATGGCGTATAATATTATCAAACAGCATAAAGGTTTTATCAGCGTATACTCGGAAGTGGGCGAAGGGACTGTATTTGGTGTTTACCTGCCGCGATTGGTAGATGAAGCCGGCGCGGAAAAAAAAGAACCCTTAGTTCAAGAAAAATTAAGAGGCAAAGGTTTAATATTAGTGGTAGAAGATGAACCTATTATGAGGAAAGTGGCAATAAATATCCTGGAAAGTTCCGGGTATGATGTGCTTGTCGCCGAAGACGGGGAAGTGGCAGTGCCTCTTTTCCGCAAGTATTACCGCAAGATAAAGTTAGTGCTGCTGGATATGCTGATGCCGCGCAAATCGGGGGAAGAGACTTATATCGAGATGAAACGCATCGATCCCGGGCTGAAAGTCCTGCTTAATTCCGGGTTCAGGCGGGACGGGCGGGTTGAAGAAGTGCTGCGTTTGGGGATTAACGATTTTATCGAGAAGCCTTATACTAAAAAACAATTATTAAAAGCAGTATACAAGATTCTCAACAAGTAGGAGAGCGAGAGGACCCAGGAGGAGCTCAAGAGGACTCAGGTTGAGGAGGAGATCGAGAGAACTCAGGAGGAGATCGGGAGGACTCAGGAGGAGCTCGAGAGGACTCAGGAAATTAGAAGAAATTAAGAGAATAACGAACACCGAACACCGAACACTGAATATCGAATATCGAAATATATTACGAAAAAACCCGGATCGAAGTTAAATTTTAATAGAAATTCCGTGGTTTACGCAAAATTCTTGACAATTGCCGCTGTTTCAATTAATATGAACGCATGATAAAAGATCCCGATCGCATCAAAGGCATTCCCTATGGGGTGGGCAGCTATGAAGAAATAAAAGAAAGAAACCTATACTACGTAGATAAAACCGATTTTTTAAAAAAAATCGAAACAGCCGGATCATACTTAGTCTTCATCCGCCCGCGGCGCTTCGGCAAAACGCTGCTGATCTCCATGATGGAAACCTATTACGATGTGGATAAAGCCGGACAATTCGACACCTATTTTTTCGGCACCGCTGTTTTCAAACAGCCTACCCTGGAACGAAATTCCTACTTAATACTGAAATTCGATTTTTCACAAATTAAATCCTCCGTGGACCAGGTGGAAGCCTCCTTCTTTAACCATGTGGTCAACCAGGCAAATATCTTTATTTCAAAATACCACCGCCTGCTGGATGTAGAACCCAAAAAGACCATGGCGGAACTGGCAGCCAAAAAGAATGCCCCGGACCTGTTGAGCAGCCTCCTCTCCCTGTGCCGCATCGCCGACCGGCACATATACGTCATTATCGACGAATACGATAATTTCGCCAATACCATCTTATCCACCGCCGGGACAAGCCCTTATGAGGACTTAACCCACGGGGAAGGTTTTTTTAAGGAGTTTTTTAAAGTAATCAAATCGGGCACATCCGGTTCCGATATACCGGTCAAGCGGCTGTTTATCACCGGCGTTTCCCCCATCACGCTGGATGACGTCACCTCCGGTTTTAATATCGGTGAAAATATTTCCATAGACAGCGCTTTCAACGAAATGATGGGATTCCGGGAAGCGGAAGTAATCGAAATGATCGATTATTACAGCAAAGCAGGCAAACTCAGCCACCAACCGCAGCACCTTTTACAGGTGATGAGCCGATGGTATAACCACTACCGTTTCTCCCGGGAAGCCCGGGGCGGAATATTCAACCCCACATTAGTGCTGTATTTCCTCAAGGAGTACTCCAAAAACCAAAAAATACCGGACGAACTGTTCGACGAGAATGTCAGGATCGACTATGCCAAATTACGACACCTGGTACTGGTAGACAAAGGGGGCGCAGCGAAAATCAACGGCAATTTTTCCCGGCTGCAAGCCATTGTTGAAAATGGTTTCGTTACCTCCCGGTTACAGAAATCCTTCCAGTTGAGACACCTGGAAAGAACGGAAAACTTTATTTCGCTGTTGTTTTATTTCGGTCTATTGACCATCGGCGGCGTAGATGCGGAACGGGAAGACAAAGTGATATTAAAAATCCCCAACGAAGCGATTAAGAAACTATTTTATGAATACATCAGGGAAGTTTACCTGGAAACGGAAGTATTCAGCCTGGACCACGAGAAATATTCGGAGAAGTTGGAAAACATGGCCTACCGGGGCGAATGGCAGCCATTTTTCGAGTATTTCGCCCAACGCATGAAAGCCGGCAGCAGCCTGCGGGACCTGATCAGCGGGGAGAAGTTTATCCACGGTTTCCTGGCCGCCTACTTAGGTTGGAGCGATCTCTATCTTATTCGTTCAGAAGAAGAGTTGAACAAAGGTTATGCCGATCTCGTTTTGCAGCCGTTCCTGGCCAAATACGAAAAGATGCGCTTCACCTATATCATCGAAATCAAATACATGAAAAGCGCTGAAAGTAAAAATAAACAGCGCTTAGAGCAGTTGAAAAAAAAAGCTGAAGAACAATTGAAAAAATACAGCCTGGATGAAAATCTCAAAAAAAGTATCGGGAATACGACTTCGATTAAACTGGTTTTGGTGTTTGCCGGGCATGAATTGCTTTATATGGCGGAAGTCTGAAGCCCCGGAGAACGCTCGCTATGCTGATCGAAAAGGGCACTATCGTTACTGAGTCTACTTCTTTCCAGGGCGACATCCTAATTTCCGGCGGCAAAATCAAAGAAATCGGCGAAAAAATAGAAAAAACCTCTTCCACAACAAAAGTGATAGACGCCGGCGGGTGTTTCGTTTTCCCCGGCGCAGTAGATGTCCATGTACATATGGAACTGCCGGTAGGGCCGGGACTCTGTTCCAGCGACGATTTCGAGTCGGGCAGCCGCGCCGCTTTAGCCGGAGGCACCACCACCATCATCGACTTCGTGACGCCGCTGCGGGGACAACCGCTACCGGAAGCTTTGGCGCAGCGAAAAGAACAGGCCCGGAAATCCCTGTGTGACTATGGGCTGCACATGAGCATCACCTCCTGGAATAAGCACACCGCATCGGAGATGAAAAACTGTGTCGAAAAGGAAGGCATCACCTCTTTTAAGGTTTATATGGCCTATAAAGACACCATCGGTTTAGAAGACCGGGAACTTATCCCGGTAATGGATACCGCCGCGAAACTCGGAGCGCTGGTTGCTGTACACTGCGAAAACGGCGACGTGATTAAATACCTACAGGAGAAATTCCTATCGCAGGGAAAAACCTCGCCCCGTTTCCACCCGCTGTCCCGGCCCGCGGCGGTGGAGAGAGAAGCGGTGCTGCGCGCCCTGACCCTAAGTGCTGCTGCCGGTTGTGCGCTCTATATCGTGCATGTGTCTACCGAAGGGGCGCTGGCGGAGATTGCCGCGGCCCGGCTGGCGGGTCAAAAAGTCCTGGCGGAGACCTGTCCCCACTACCTTTTATTAGAAAAAAAAGAATACCTGCGGCCGGATTCTGCCGCAGCCGCCTATGTGATGAGCCCGCCGCTGCGTCCCAAAGGACACGGCGCAGCCCTGTGGCAAGCGCTGCGGGATGATGTTTTGCAGGTGGCGGCCACCGACCACTGCCCTTTTAACCGCAAGCAGGCAAGCCACCCGGATTTTTCAAAGATTCCCAACGGCGTCGCCGGGGTGGAAAACCGGCTGGCTTTGCTTTACACCTACGGGGTTTTACAGGATAAAATATCTCTCAACCGTTTCGTGGAGATTACAGCTTCCGCCCCGGCCAAAATCTTCGGTCTCTACCCCCGCAAGGGAGCGCTGCAGCCCGGCTCGGATGCGGATATTCTTATCTGGGACCCGGCTTACGAAGGGGTAATTTCGGCTGAAACCCACCTGCATAACTGCGACACTAATATTTTTGAAGGCTTCCCGATAAAAGGAAAACCCCGCCTAATTATCCGGAGGGGAAAAATAGCTTACGAAAAAGACAGCGTTATGCTAAAAAAGGGCGCGGGCCTCTACATTCCCCGGGGCGCACCCGGCTTATACCCCTGACAGGAGATACTCTCAATCGCAGAGACTGTTCCCTTTGGTCGTCAAAATGTTCTCTTTACCCTTGGTTTTGTTCTCCCCGGACTGCATCTACACTTCTACGCACCGCCCCGACTCCCAACCTTGCCTCCGGCGGCCCTGCCG
>JAGLSW010001014.1 GCA_023135565.1 Candidatus Aminicenantota bacterium
AAACTTTTTCAAAAGTTTGGCCCCCGGCAGGGCCGCCGGAGGCAAGTCCCTTGCGGCTCTCGAACGATCTAATTGCTGACCGTTTACCAACAGCGGACTTGCATTTTAAACCGAAATGGTATATAACTTCACGTGTAAAAAAAAGAAAACATGAGCGAATATTTTGATAATCTAACTAATAAAACCAACCAGGCGCTCTTAAAGGGCTTCAGCAGCGAAAAAGGAATCCTCGAAAGCGCTATATACTACGCTCTTTCGGTTAAAGGCAAGCGGCTGCGTCCGCTGCTCTTTTTGACGCTCATCGATGCTTTCGACAAAGATCCGCTGTTATATATGGATATCGCCTGCGCAGTAGAGTACATTCATACCTACTCGCTGATCCACGACGATCTCCCGGCCATGGACGACGACGATTTCCGCAGGGGCATGCCTACTATCCATAAAAAATTCAGCGAAGCCATCGCCCTGCTGGCTGGCGATACGCTGCTTACCGCTGCTTTCGAGAGGATCTCGTCGGCGCAGATAGCGCCACAAAAGATCGTTAATATTATGAAAATATTAACAGTGGGTATCGGCAAAGAAGGTATGGCCGGGGGACAGGCTTTAGACCTTGAATTTAAAGGCGATAAGGATATGATCCTCCCCATCCACCGCAAAAAAACCGCTGAGTTCATAAAAGGCGCCCTGCTCTCCGGCGCGGAGATCGTCGGCATGAGAGAAGAAGAGAAAACAATCCTGGGAGAAGCAGGCATCTCTATAGGAATTGCTTTCCAGATGGCCGACGACCTGCTCGATATCGAAGGCGATGAAAAAGAGGTAGGGAAAAAGTTACAAAAAGACAAAGATAACCACAGCCCTAATTCCATACTATATTTCGGTAAAGACTATATCAAGCAGCAGATAGATTCCGGCTGCCGCAAGTCCATGGAATTGCTAAAAGAGCTAAGAATCGATTTCCCGCCATTTTTAGCCCTGATGGAGAAGATGGTGTACAGGAGTAAGTAATGGCAGTACTTGAACAGGTTAACTCACCCCAGGATCTAAAAAAACTCTCTTTTAAGAATTTAAATATCTTATCCGGGGAGATCAGGGATTTAATTATAAAGGTGGTTGCGCAAAACGGCGGACATCTTTCTTCGAACTTAGGCGTTGTAGACCTGACTATTGCGCTGCATAAAGTATTCGACACGCCGGAAGACAAACTTATCTGGGATGTAGGCCATCAATGTTATACCCACAAAATCCTGACAGGCAGGAAAGATAGCATTTTTACCATAAGAAAAAAAGGCGGCCTGGTAGGTTTTCCCGATATTTTCGAAAGCGAGCATGATTCTTTGAATACCGGCCATGCGTCCACTTCCCTGGCTTTTGCTTCCGGTATGGCGATAGCCCGGGACCGGGAAGAAAAACCTTTTCATATCGTGCCGGTTATCGGTGACGGGGCCCTGACCGGCGGCGTAGCATTGGAAGCATTGAATCATATCGGTCAGGTGAAACAGCGCTTGATTATCGTTCTCAATGATAACAAAATGTCCATCTCCCCCAATGTAGGCGGCATCGGGAAATATTTAAATTATCTTGCTTCCGGCCGGCCCTATATCCGTTTTAAAGAGGTCATGCAGTCCATATTTAAAGCCATTCCCGGGATAGGCAAATACTTAGTAGTGAGTTCTCGAAAGATATTGGATTTAGCCCGGCGCATGACTGTTCCCGGAACTTTTTTTAACGACTTAGGGGTAAAGTATATCGGCCCCATCAACGGCCACGACCTGAAAGAGTTGGTCAAAGAATTGGAAAAAGCCAAAAGGTATGATTTCCCGGTCCTGCTGCATGTGGTAACCAGGAAAGGCAAAGGTTACAAACCGGCCGCGGACAACCCCACTTCTTTCCATTCGTCCGCTCCTTTCGACATCCAGAACGGTAAATTCCTCAAATCGGGGAATAAACCCTCATACTCCAAAATTTTCGGACGCACTGTTTTGAGATTAGTGCGGGAAGACAGGAAAATAATGGCTTTAACCGCCGCCATGCCTGAGGGCACCGGCCTTGACCAGGTGCAGGAAGAGTTCCCTAAAAATTTCTATGATGTAGGAATTGCCGAGCAGTACATGTTCGATTTTGCCGGAGGTATTTCTTTGGGGGGCATGAAGCCCGTAGTGGGGATTTACTCTACTTTTTTGCAGCGGGCCGTGGACCAGGTTATCCATGACATTATTTTGATGAAGCTGCCTATCGTCGTGGGCATCGACAGGGCCGGAATTGTGGGAGGTGACGGTTCTACCCACCAGGGGATTTATGATATTTCCCTGCTGCGTCCTTTGCCCGGTATCGTATTGATGGCTCCCAAAGACGAAAACGAGCTGCAGCACATGGTGTACACCGGCTTAAAATTAAAGAAACCGGTATTTATCCGCTATCCCAAAGAGCCGGGCATCGGCGTGGAGCTTGACAAGGAGTTCAAGGAGCTGCCGTTCGGTAAGAGCGAAGTAATGAGAGAAGGGAATGACGGCATCGTTTTGGCGGTAGGGCCGTTAGTTTACCGGGCGCTGGCAGCAGCGGAAAAGTTATTCGCCGAAAAAAAGATCGACCTCACTATAATAAATGTAAGGTATATTAAACCTTTGGACAGGGAATTGATTCTACAGTTGTTAAAGAAGAGCAAAGCTATTATTACCATCGAGGACGGCATCTGGAATGGCGGTTTTAGTTCCAAGGTAAGGGAGCTGCTGATTTCGAAAAGGATAAAAGGTTACAAAGTGCTTCCTCTCGGTGTGCCTGAGGAGATAGTGGGAGTTGCTACCCGGGATGAGCTGCTGGCAAAGTATCATTTAGATGCAGATGGGATTTACGAAGAGATCGGGAAGTTTTTAGCGGACTAACCCGGCACCCGGCGGGTGCACCCTCTAAGCCGCTTCGCGGCAAGGTGGCGCCTTTGATTCTAAATAAACAAAAGTTT
>JAGLSW010001015.1 GCA_023135565.1 Candidatus Aminicenantota bacterium
AAAGAGGATGAAGAGAAATATATCTCAAGGAAACACTCCAAAATATCATTTCAGAACGGCAAATTTTATATCTCTGAAGAACCGGGGGCTGTAAACGGCACTTTCCTGAACAGTGAAAGGTTAGCCACCGGGGTCAAACATGAACTAAAGAATGAAGATGAAGTCACCCTCTGTCACCTGAAAATACTCTTTAAACATTAGTTCCAATAATTTCCTGAGCACAACACCCTCCCCCACCCGTACGGAGTAAAAAAAAGAGTATTATGCAAAAATTTCCCGTACTACTATGAAACTACTTTGCCTCCGGCGGCCCTGCTGGGGGCCAAACTTTTGAAAAAGTTTGAACAAAACTTTTAATAACTGAGAATCAAAAACGCTGCCTTCCGCGAAGCGGCTAAGAGGCCGCCCCTGCAGGGGGCCTGGTGAGGAGAGTGATTAGCTCTGCATACTGCGGGTAACTCTCGATTAATTCCCCTCTCTTCCCGGTTTCATAATCCGGGTACGAAAAACCAGGGGCCATGGTGGTGCCCATAAGAGCAAATTCTCCGCCGGGCAAAAGCCGCGAACCCTGCCATATTCCCCCAGGCACAATGACTTGCGGGCTTTCCCCATTTTTAATATCGCTGCCGATAATCACCCTGCCGGCGCTGCCGTCCGGGAATAATTGCAGCATCTCAACCGGGCTGCCGCCATAAAAATGAAAAATCTCATCCCCCGGCAGGCGGTGCATTTCCGAAAAAGTCTGAGGAGTCAGCATAAAATAGATAGCAGTGGATAGAGAATGCTCACCTTCGTATCCCGGGGGCAAATTTGCCCCGCTTATCTTTTGGGCAGACCTGTAGGTTTCTAAGAAATAACCCCCTTCTACCGGGTGTTTCTCTAATTTCAAGGTTTTTATTATTTCTTCCGCTTTTGTCATTTGACCGCATTATCGAATTCAGTGCCTCCGGCGGCCCTGCCGGGAGCCAAACTTTAGTTAATTGAGAAGTGCTATCATCACCCCTCATAGGGCGCCCGCGCCGCGGGTCAAAACTTTAGTTTATTCAAATTCAGTGTTCGAGGGACGCGCCTCGTTTTTCTGCCAATATTTTTTTATTACATCCAGCAAATCGTTGGCAACATCGTTGATATTATCGGGATCAGAGCCGAAACGAAAATTAAAGGCATTGTTCTCTCCTGTTAAAGGTTCATAGTCGGGGTCCCACACCCACAGGGCGTAGTTCATCCCCCGGTCTTCAAAAAGCTCCATCGAATGATCCATGAAAGTATCCGCGCCGGGAGCCCAGCGCACCAGCCCATACTCGTTGCACGATACCGGGACACTGTGAGTCGCCTTAAAATCATCGACAATCGAGAGCAGGTTTCTCAACCAATTTTTATCCACCTGCTCTTTGTCGCCGTCATAGTCGGCGTCGAAAGTACCGGGGTATTTAATGTTATCGCCGGTCTCCTGGTGCGTATAAGCAAAAGGCGCGTACTGGTGCACCATGTACACGGTTTTTTCGTCGGCGCTGGGTACCACATAGGGCAGCCAGTCAACCATGCTGTAGGCCATGCCGCCGATGAGGATGGGCGTCTCTCGATCTACTTCCCGGATGGCAGTTGTTATACGCAGGAACAATTGGTTCCAGTCGTATAATGTACCGCCATAATCGTCATAAAACTCTTCCGGGTCCCAGGCATCTAACCAAACCTCGTTGGAATTCGGTTCCACCATCAGGTCATAGCCCACCACATAAGGACTACCGGCAAATTCTTCTGCGGCCTTTTTCCACATATTAACATAAGCGTCCTGCGCCCCTGTCTCTTTCCACAACCTGTCGTTGTAATAACTAGCGTCGAACCAATCGCCGTCTTCGCCCCAGAAAAAAGTAAATTCACTGCGCCCGGGGCCGGTACGAAAACTAATCACGGCAAACATATCGGCTTTACCGATTTTTTCAATTACGGCGGTGAGGTTTCCTAATACGTCGCTATCGAGTTTATAGGGAGATTTTTCGCTATAAATGCCGGCATGGGAGATATTGACATAGTTGGCGCCTAAAGCTGAGAGGTCGTCGAAATCCGCTTGTTTATGAGGCGGGCCTATAGTCCCGGATCCCATAAATACATTACCGTCCAATTCGGGGTACACCCGGCGCTGGTAAATGTTGACGCCGCGAAGTTTTGTTTCCCCGGCAGACCACAGGTCCCATTTGGTCGTTTTGGTCCCGTTACCGTTATCTCCGCCATCATCCCCGTTACCGTTGCCATTTTGATCGCTGCCGTCCTTGACTTTGCATCCGGGGACAAAGACCAGCAGCAGCGCCAAAACAACAATTAACAAAAACTTAAAATTTAAAAAAAATACTTTTTTCATAATACCTCCGGGGCCGAAAGAATAACGAATATCGAACACCGAACATCGAATATCGAATGTGCAGAGAGTGATTTTTTGTTACTCGAGCGCCCCTCATAACTCCATTACCTCTCTATATCTGAAACAGTCTACCGTATGATCGTTGATTAGGCCCGCTGCCTGCATAAAGGCATAACAAATGGTGGGGCCGGCAAATTTAAATCCCCTTTTTTTCAGGTCTTTGCTCATGGCTTCCGATTCGGGCGAAGTGGCCGGCATTTCCTTTATACTTTCCCACCGGTTGATTTTGGTTTTCCCACCCACGAATTGCCAGATGTATTTATCAAAAGAAGCGCACTCCTTTTGAATCTCTAAAAAAACCCGGGCATTGTTGACCGAAGACTCCACTTTGCGCCGGTTGCGGATAATCCCGGCATCGGCCAGCAGTTGGGCGATTTTTTCTTCCCCGTAGCGGGCTACTTTCTGCGGGTCGAAATTATCGTAAGCCTGACGATAGTTTTCCCTCCGGCGCAGGATAGTGATCCAACTGAGCCCGGCCTGGGCGCCATCTAAGATAAGGGCTTCGAAAAGCAACCTGTCGTCATGGACAGGTACGCCCCATTCTTCGTCGTGGTATTTCACATAGAGGGGATCATTCAGGGGCACCCATTCACATCGTTTTTTGTTTTCCATATGCTCACTATACCAAAAAAAACCCGCTTTTGTCAACAAAAAATCGAGTAACTAGCCAGTTTTGGAAAAAAATGATGATGATAGCGCTTCTCGCTCAACAAAAGTTTTGTTCAAACTTTTTCAAAAGCCCCGCGGTGCGGGGAGCCGATGAAGGGCTTTGGAGTAATAGGAAAGCTTCTCGCTCAACAAAAGTTTTGTTCAAA
>JAGLSW010001016.1 GCA_023135565.1 Candidatus Aminicenantota bacterium
GAACAAAACTTTTGTTTAAAAAAGCGAAAAGCCCCCTATAAAAGCTTTGAATTTTTTTCCAAAACTGAATAGTTGCAAAAAATATTGTTGAGGAACCCTATTCATGATATAATAATTTTTAGTTTTTAAGCTTAACTTTTGGCAATACTGATACGTACTATAAATATTTTAAAGGTGAATTAATATGGCTGAGAACAACATGATGTCAACAGGCAGCACAGAACATAAAACCCAACTGAGCCGCGATTTGGGACTTTTCCACGTCACCATGATCGGGGTAGGGGCTATGATCGGGGCAGGTATCTTCGTCTTGACCGGCATCGCCGCCGGACACGCCGGTCCAGCCCTGATAATGGCTTTTGCCCTGAACGGACTTATCACCCTGCTGACCGCACTTTCCTACGCCGAATTGGGTTCCACTTTCCCGGAAGCCGGCGGCGGCTACATGTGGGTGAAAAAGGGCATGGGCGGACTCAGCGGTTTCCAGGCCGGCTGGATGAGCTGGTTCGCCCACGCGGTGGCTTGCAGTCTCTATATTTTAGGTTTCGGCTACTACTTCTGGGAGGCGCTGCGCTTCACCCGCCTGGATAAGTTGGTCACCCCGCTGCTGGAAGTTATTATCCCGGGCGCGGAAGACCAATACCTGCTGGTTCAGAAAATCCTGGCTGTGTCGGTGGCCGTGCTTTTCGGCTATGTGAATTTCCGCGGCGCTTCGGAAACGGGCAAATGGGGCAGCTTTATCACTATCCTGAAAGTGATTATTTTAGCCATGTTTATCGTTTCCGGCTTAATCGTGATTTTCAAAAACCCCGGCTGGTCAAGCAAATATGAACCTTTTATGGCTAACGGGATGGGCGGCGTTTTGGGCGCCATGGGGCTGACCTATATCGCTTTCGAAGGCTACGAAATTATCGTGCAGAGCGGCGAGGAGATCAAAAAACCGGAAAAAAATATCCCGCGCGCTATTTTTATCTCCCTGGTGATCGTTGTGCCTATCTACATTTTGGTGGGTTTCGTGGCTTTAGGCGCGGTGGAGATACCGGAAGCCTTCCGCACCGCCAACCCGGGAATCACCAGGGTCTGGGATTACCTGGCGCTCGCTAAAGAAGGAGCTATGGTACAGGCAGCCCGCCAGGTTATGGTTTTGGGCTACCCGTTGATGATCTTAGGCGGCCTTTTTGCTACCATGTCGGCTCTCAATGCCACTATCTATTCATCCTCGCGGGTCTCCTTTGCCATGGGCCGGGACAAAAACCTGCCGGACATTTTCGGCAAAGTTCACAGTGTCAAACGCACCCCCCATATGGCTGTTTTTCTTTCGGTGATCCTCATCGTGGTCATGGCCCTGATCCTGCCCATCGAAGATGTGGCGGCTGCGGCGGACATTATGTTTATCCTGCTGTTCCTGCAGGTGAACCTGACGCTGATCGCCTTGAGAAAAAAGAAATCCAAAGTTCACCGCCCTTTTAGAGTGCCGCTGGTCCCTTTTACGCCGATTTTAGCCATCCTGCTGCAATTGATCTTAGGCGTTTATCTTTTCCACCTCAGCCCGCTGGCCTGGGGCACAACGATCGTTTGGTTAGTCGTCGGTGTCCTGTTGTATTACGGTTATGCCAAAAACCGCGAAGACAAAAGATCGGCGGAACAGATCGTTTATGAAGAGAAGCTGCCTTTCAAGTCGGATTTTCGTGTCCTGGTTCCCCTGGCTCACCCGGATCACATCAAAGACCTGATCTCTATAGCGGCGTCGCTGGCAAAATCTAAGAACGGCGACATACTGGCTTTAGGCGTGGTAAAAATACCACCGCAATTGCCGGTAAACGAAGGAAGGCGTTATATAGATGAGTATAAAACTATCCTGGACCAGGCGGTACAATTGGGAAAAGATCAGGATGTGGTGGTTCACACTTTGATCCGTATCGGGCATGACGTGGGTAATTCCATTTTGGAAACCATCAAAGAACGGGGTATCGACTTGATGGTCACCGGCTGGAAAGGTTTCAGCAATACTCGCGGTTCGGTGTTCGGCGGCGTTCTCGACGACATCGTGATGAATGCCGAATGCGACGTGATGACCATCAAAATGGTACAGTTGGACAAGATGAAAACCATACTTTTCCCCACTGCCGGCGGCCCTCATGCCGATTTTGCCCTGGAACTGCTGCCTGCTATTGCCGCTGCTTACGGCAGTTCCGTAACGGTTATCATGGTGGCCCCTCCCGGGGCTTCGGAAGAGGAAAAGAGCGTTTACCGGGAGCGAGTGAATAGCGCGGTGGATTTTTTGAAAGATAAAATTCCCCGGGTAGAAGGCAAATTGGTAAAAGCAAGAAGTATTTCAGCGGGAATTTTAAAAGAGGTTGAGAAGTACGGTGCTTGTTTAATCGGTGCGGCAAGAGAGGGTATGATGCAGCAGATTCTTTTCGGCAGTATCCCGGAAAGGATTGCCAAAAACAGCAGCCAGACCTTGATTATGACCAAGCACCACCAGGGCGCTTTGGCAACCATCGCTGAGAAATTGTTCGGCAAATCCGCGCAGAGGGTCGGCAAAAGATAGCCCGCGGCGCGGGCGGCCTATAAGGGGCTGCCTATCTAAACAGGATCGTCGAGTAGTTTCCCTATAGTTTGTATAGCTATTATAACCGGTCGTTTTTAGGCCCCGGGACGCGATACAGGTGAACCAAAACGCCTTTCATAAAAAGTTTTTTGGGGGTCCAGGGGGCGATTTTTCAAAAAAGCCCCCTGGTCGCCGAAGGCAAAATTATAGATATGAAAAAAAGAATTTTTATCAGGGTTTTTCCTTTTAATATACTCTCATACCCGGTGCTTTTGAACGCCTGGGAAAAAAACGGCGTAGACAAAGAATTCGATATAAAGATAATCGACAAACCGGACCTTATCGAAAAAACCGCCTTCAACAAAGACGATGTTATACTATATTCTTTTATGACCCCTTTTCTCCCTTTGGTGCACAGCGAAATCGAAAAAATCAAAAAGAGCGGCGTTTTGATCGTCGGAGGCGGCCCCCATATCAACGGCGAACAAGAATTAGCCCGCGCCGTGGGTTTCGATATTCTTTTCGTGGGCCCGGCGGAAGAGAGCTTTCTCCGCTTCGGCAGCGATTTACTCGATAACAAAGTAAGAGAAGGAATATACAGGAGTTCATCCCAAGACGATAACCTGAACAGCTATCTACCTATATCGAAATATTTTAAAACCATCCCCCCTTTGGAGATCATGAGAGGCTGCCGCTGGAAATGCAAATACTGTAACACTCACTTAAACCGCGCCGCGTTCAGGAACCTGGATTCTATCAGGGCTTACTTTGAAGAGATGCAGCGCCGGAAACTGCAGCGGGTGAATTTTATTTCGCCTTCGGCCATGGAATTCGGAGCGGTTAAGGCCCGGCAAACCGATATAGGGCAGATAGAAGCAGTCCTAAAATTAGCCCGTTCACCCCACTCGCGTGGGGGGGCGATAAGCGGCTCCGCCGCAGGCAGCGCCTTTGATTTTAAGTTAGTCGAGTATGGCATATTCCCCTCTGAAATAAGACCTGACACGGTTTGTGACGCGGGCATGAAAATCCTAAAAAAATATGTCTCCAACAAAGCGGTCACTATCGGCGCCCAGAGTAGTTCAGATGCGAGGTTAAAAGAACTGCGCCGCGGACACAGCGCCGCCGATACGGAAAAAGCAGTAGAAATCGCTAATGCCAACGGCTTCCTGGCCAATCTCGATTTTATCATCGGCTATCCCGGGGAAACGGCCCGGGAGAGGACCGCCCTTATAGAATTTATCAAAAGACTGACCGGCAAATACCGGGTTAAGACCCATTTGCATCATTTTTTTCCTCTTCCGGGCAGCGGCTTTGCTTACCGGCTGCCGTCATTTTTATCGGCCCGGGAAAAAGAAAATTTCCTGGAATTAAAAAAAGATGGGATTTCTAAGGTCGGCTGGATAGGCAATGAAAGACAGGTGATCGATTATTTCGATTGGTTAAAGAACCGTTTCCCTACTTTTTATGAGCGCTATCATTAGCTTGAGAGAGAGCAAGAGGCGCTCAAGAAAAACAAAATTTTGCCCCGTGAAGGACGCCGGGAGATCGAAGTTTTTAATAAAATAGCCCTGTAAAATCTTGACAAGAGCCGCTTTAAATGAGAAAATTAGTGACTAAATGAAGATAGAATATGTTTGTAAATCATAGTTTAAAACAGGTAACGGCAAAAGTCGTCTATTATGGTCCGGGCCTAAGTGGGAAGACTACTAATTTGCAGTATATCTTTTCAGTTACTAACCCGAAGACCAGGGGCGAACTTGTCAGCATAGAAACAGAGATAGAACGTACGCTCTTTTTTGACCTGCTTCCTTTAAATGTAGGTTTGGTAAAAGGTTACCGGACAAAATTCCAATTGTATACGGTACCGGGCCAGATTTTTTACGATTCTACGCGAAAATTGGTTCTAAAAGGGGCGGATGGAATCGTATTCGTGGTGGACTCCCAGGAATTGAGAGAACAGGCAGGTTTAGAGAGTTTTGAAAATCTTAGAGCAAATTTAGCCGAATATGATATCGATATCAATGATATCCCGCTTGTATATCAATTTAATAAAAGGGATTTGGATAATGTTTCTTCCCTGGTGAGGCTGAAAAAAGTATTTAAAATAGGCGCTGCTCCTTTCTTCGAGGCCGTAGCCACAAACGGTTTAGGAGTGATAGAAACCCTGAAAGAGATTTCCAGTTTAACCTTAAAAAAAGTGGTGAAATTACTTGATAAGGTAAACCAGGATATGTCCGGAGGCGCTCCCGCTCAGCCCATCCGTTTCGATACCGATAAGGCAAAGGAAATCAAAAAATTCGAGGAACTGCCGGTAAGAAGGGTGCCTATGGAAAATATCGACACCCTGAGCACCCGGATCGCTCCCGGTGAAGAGAAATATATAAATGTAAAAGCCGATCCTGCTTTCGAGCAGGCTCCGGCTCATGTCCGGCAGCCCAAAGAACACGGTGCCATGATGGAAGACCAGGTGATCGACGTCGCGGAAGAAGAAGTAATAACCCTTGAAAAAGATACTATGGTAAAATTTGGAGATGAACCGGCAACGAGAATTTTTTCTAAAAATGAATTCGAAAATTTGATGGAAAGTGAGGAAGGTGATGGCGGAACTGAGGAACTACCCTTCAAAAATATCCAGGAAGAAGCGGCTGAAACTGAAGATGACATTTTTACTTTAGGAGAACCTGTGGCGAATCCGCCGGCAGCTCCCGCTGCCCCCCCAGCGGCCCCGGCTATGGCCGCGGGTGAAATTCCCTCCTTTTCTGATGATGAAGCGTTAGCGGTCTTAGATAATATACCGTCCATTGCCCCGGAGGTACCGGCGGCGCCGGTAAATACCGGATCGAAAGAAATGGATGAGTTTGCTACTATCGTTAAAACGGATGAATCTTTTCCTTTCCAGGATTTCCCGGAGGCTGAACCGGTTGAATTGGCTGAACCGGTAGAACTGGTTGAACCGGTTGAATTGACAGATCCGGTAGAACTGGTTGAGCCGGTTGAAAGTGCGGTTGAGAGTCCCGGGCCGCCGCCTGATATAGAAGAGATACCTCTCCCGGAATTGGATGTAAGCACCGCCAAAGTTTCAGATATATTAAAGAACTTCAAGGACCAGTCCCGCATCGCAGTCATCCGCAAACTCATCTTAAATGACCCGCATCTTCACGTAGATATCAAAGACAAACAGGGCAATGTGTTGGAAAAGGTTGAATTGTATGTCAACCCGCAAATAAAAAAGATTACCATCATCCTGGATGTCAATAAGTGACGATTCTTTTGAGAATCAGCATCAACCAGGAGGCGAATAATGAATTTTAAAGAGAAAATCACTCTCGGTAGGACAGGTCTAAGAGCCGGAAGGTTAGGAATATCATCGAGTTTCGGCGCCCCGGCCCGGGCTTATGAGGAAGCTTTTGAAAGAGGCTGCAATTATTTTACCTGGGGCACTTTCATAAAAGGGCGAAATAAAGCAATGCGGGAAGCTATCAAAAATATCGACGCTAAAGGGCTTAGGGAGGACCTAATCGTCTCTATTTTGAGCTATGCCCACAGCGCCTATCTTACGGAAAGTTCCCTGGTTCGTGGACTTAAGGCCCTGGGCAGCGGATACGCCGATGTCCTGGTATTGGGTTATTACTCGTCGCCTCCGCCGCGGCGGGTTTTAGACGGCGCCTTAAAATTAAAAGAAAAAGGCCTGGTACGTTTTATCGGCATTACCGGTCACAACCGGGATATCTTCCCGGAACTGCGCAAAGAGGATTTAATCGACATATTTCATGTTCGCTACAATGCGGCCCATCGCGGGGCGGAGCAGGATGTTTTTCCCTATTCCGGCGGAGAGAACCGGCCCGGTGTAGTGACCTTTACCGCCACCAGGTGGGGCAAGCTGTTGGACCCTAAAAAAATGCCCCCGGGTGAAGAACCGCCAACCGCAGTAGATTGTTACCGCTTTGTACTTTCCAACCCGGCAGTGGATGTTTGCATGATGGGCGCTAAAGATGCCGGGCAGATGAGAGAGAACCTAAGCCTGCTGGAAACCGGCGTCATGAACGGCGAGGAATTAGAGCGCATGCGCAGGATCGGCGACCACGTCTACGGTAAAAAGAAAAAGTAAACTGTTAATCCAGGACGCGGCGAATCGTTTTGAGCAGCTCTTTGATTTCGAAAGGTTTTTCTATAAATCCCACAGCCCCTTTTTCCAGCATCTCTTCCGCCGAGCTATCGGCAGTATACCCACCGGCAATGATAACCTTTACTTGCGGGTTTATTTTGAGAAATTCTTTTAGGCATTCCTTTCCTGCCATGCCGGGCAGGATAAGATCGAGAATAATCAGGTCGATCCCCCCCTTCCTCTGCCGGTAAAATTCCAGGGCTTTTTATTTTTTTTAACAGAAGTTTTGTTCAAACTTTTTCAAAAG
>JAGLSW010001017.1 GCA_023135565.1 Candidatus Aminicenantota bacterium
GAAACCTTTTTTCAAAAAGGTTTTTGGTCGCCGAAGGCAAATAAAGATTTTTTAGAGTATTAATAGTAATACTAAAATATGATATATAGATGAGGTTATAAAATGGTTAGAGGTAAGTTTGAAGTCGCAAGATTAGGGAAGGTATCGCGTTTTATTACGGCAGCGCTACTGCTGTTGTTTTTTTGTTTTATCCCCCTCTTTGCCGAAGTCACAAACGAGGACTGTCTCACCTGCCATGATGACGAATCCTTAAGTTATGTCAAGTACGGCATCGAGATATCGCTTCACGTCACCGATAAGCATTTAGAAGGCACGCCCCATGAAGGTTTCGACTGTGTCGCCTGCCACACGGATTTAGAAAAAATCGAAGATTTCCCCCATGCCAAACGCTTAGTGCTGCCCGATTGCGGCAGTTGTCATGAGGAGGCGCAAAAAGAATTTATCGAAGGTTTTTTCGGCCCTTTGAAGGATGAGGGGTTTCCCTATACGCCCAAATGCCAGGATTGCCACGGCAAACACAAGGTTTCCTTCAAAGGCGAACCCCGCAAAGTATGCGGCGTCTGTCACCAGGACATACTGCAAGATTTTAACCTTTCGCTGCACTGGAATATTCCCGTAAAGAAGAGACTTACCTGTACTTCCTGTCATGCGCCTCACTTTAAACATGAAAAAAAGAAATTTAGTGAAAAGACCTGGAAATTACACCTGATCCGTACCTGCAATAAATGCCATTCCCGGGAAGTAACCAACTATATGAGCAGCAAGCACTATATCAAAATCAAGGAAGGCAATTTACAGGCCCCGGTTTGTTCCGACTGCCACTCCAAACATAAGGTGCTCTCCCCCCGTGATCCGGGAAGTAAAGTATCCGTAGCCAACTTAGACGCGGTTTGCAGCACCTGTCATATGGGCTACGAAAAATCGATCCACACTCCCAGGGCGCATAACGATCAACGTTTAAAATCCTGTGTGGCCTGTCACACCGGGCATATGACCGATATGGCCATGGCCGAATCGGTGGTCTTTAAAAAGAGTATCGGCGCTATCTGTCTTACCTGCCACGAGGAAGAGTTAGGCAGCGAATTGGGCAGCGCTCATAAAGAGATTCACTCCCAGCAGATCGAACTGATCGAAAAAGGAGAATCGCCCAACTGCGGCAGTTGCCACCAATACCACTTCAAAGCGCCTGAACACCGGGAATTTACCTCTATAAAAAAAGAGTGCGGCGATTGCCATCCCAAACAGCAGAAAGAATATGAAAGCTCCGCTCATTACGTCTCCCGCTTGAAAGGACACACCGAAGCGCCCACCTGCACTACCTGCCACCATGAGAAGCGCATCAGCAAAGCGGAAGAAGATTTCCGGGGTCAGTCCGTCACTGAGCTTTGCGGACGCTGTCACGGCAACCGGGAAATGACCATGAAGTTTCGCATCAATCCGGATGTGCTAAAAGGTTATAATACCTCCTACCACGGCCAGATGTACCAGTTGGGCTACCAGGGCGAAAAGTACGCCACCTGCGTCTCCTGCCATGACAATCACCATATCCTCCCTTCCGACAACCCCGAATCCACCATTGCTAAACAGAACCTGCTCGAAACCTGTTCTAAGTGCCACAAGGATGCCAATGAAAATTTTATCGGCTACCTGACCCACTACTCCCCCATGGAAAGCAAAAAGAACCCGGTGCTTCATGCCATCGACATATTCATGAAACTACTCCTCTTAGGCACCCTGTCGGTATTCGGTCTTCATACCCTGCTGTGGTTTTTCCGGCTGCTTATCAAACGTTTCAAGGAAGGGCCGATCAAGAAAAAGCCTTTTTCCAACAAACGGGTGCTGCGCTTTATCACCCGGGAACGTATCCTGCACCTGTTGGTAGTGCTCTCATTCCTGACCCTGGCAGCCACGGGCCTGCCGTTAAAATACAGCCATACGGCCCTGGCAAACTGGTTTGCCAACAATATTGTCGGTTTCGGCGCCGCTGCCGTCCTGCACCGTATTGCCGGTATCGCCCTGCTGGTTACTTTTGCCTTTCATGTGATTATCCTGGTTCAGAGAGCCTTTATCAGGAAGGAGAAAGGGATATTCTGGGGTCCCGACAGCCTGGTGCCCAATCTTACCGATTTTAAAGTCTTTTTCCAGCATATCATGTACTTCCTGGGCCTCAGGAAAACAGAACCGGGATTCGACCGTTGGACCTATTGGGAAAAGTTCGACTATTTTGCCGTTTTCTGGGGTAACTTTATTATCGGTTCTTCGGGTCTCACCCTGATGTTCCCTGAGTTTTTCACCCGTAATTTCCCCGGCTGGTTGATCAATGCGGCCCATATCATCCATTCGGAAGAAGCCTTACTGGCTACCGCTTTTATATTCACCGTTCATTTTTTCAACACCCACCTGAGACCCGGCGCTGCTCCTTTGGACGACGTTATCTTCTCAGGCCAGTTGAGTGAAGAGAAATTCAAAGAAGAAAGACCCCTGGAATATAAGCGGCTCAAGGAAGCCGGTAAGTATGAAGAGCAGTTGGTTAAGCCGCTGCCCAAATGGAAATTACTCTTAATCCACGCTGTCGGTTTCTTTTTCTTAGGTATCGGTTTCTTCTTGCTGACCCTGATTATAATAGGGACTTTCTTTTAAAAAAGCGAGTTTTATTTACCCTTAAAAATACAACAAAAAGCGAGGTAAGAAATGAAAAAACGAAAACCTAAAGCTTTAAAATTTGGAGTTTTTAAACCTCTTTTTCTCTCTGTGCTGCTGGCGCTCTTTTGTTATTCCGCGGGATTCGCGGAAATGACCAATGCGGACTGCCTGACCTGTCATGGAGACAAAGAGTTAGAGGCAGAGACTGAAAGAGGGAAAACATTAACGCTGTTTGTCCCCGAAGATGTTTTGGCCGGGAGTGTGCATGAAGACCTTTCCTGTACGGACTGTCACAAGGGCGATAAAAAGGATGTGTTTGAAGATGTGCCCCACGGCGGGAAGCCTCTGCGGGTTGACTGCCACACCTGCCACGAAGATATCTATTCCGCCTTCGTAAAAGAAGACATCCACGGCCGGGGCCTAATTAAAAAGAATCCCCGCGCCCCGGATTGTTATCACTGCCACTCCGGTCACGATATCCTGCCCATGTCGTCTCCCGACAGCAGGATGTCGAAAAAAAACCAGCCCGATACCTGCGGGAGCTGCCACGGCCAGGAAAAACTCAACCTGGAAGACAACATTACCAAACGTAACCTGATTTCCCGCTATAAAGCCAGCGTTCACTACGAGGCCATCCTGATGGGGAAAAACGGAGCCAATTGCACCGATTGTCACAGCCATCACAATATTTTGTCTTCCGCTTCTCCCCGCTCCGGCGTTTCGCGCACCGGCCTGGCCGACTCCTGCCAGAAATGTCATTCTATCGAAGCAAAGTCTTTCTGGACCGGCGCTCACGGCGCGGCCCTGCTCCACGGCAACAACGACGTTCCCAATTGTTCCACCTGCCACGGCGACCACGACATGGCTTCGCTGCGCAGCCGTATGGGAGACGCCAAACAGTGGGCCTCCACCCAGGTGTGTATCTGGTGCCACGGCAACTCGCGTATGATGGCCCGCTACGGTTTAGATACCACCCCGGTAGATAGTTACATGAAAGATTTCCACGGCCTCACCCAGAGAGGGACCATGGGTGCCAGCGCCACCTGTTCCGACTGCCACGATCCACACCACTCCTTGCCCGCCAACCACCCCAGTTCGCGCATGCACATCTCCAACCGCGGCCCTACCTGCGGCAGGTGTCACGGCAAAGTAGCCGACAGTTTTGCCATGAGCTTCACCCATAAAAAAGCTTTACAGGACAGCGGCGGCCGGGTAGAGAGTATCATCCGCATCGTCTATATTTTTATAATAGTTTTTGCCGTGGGCGGTATGTTGTGCTACACTTTTATCGTCTGGCTGTGGGCCGTCCGGCGCAAGATTATTAGACAGCGCAAACTGAAACAAGTACGGCGCATGACCGGGTTTGAAAGGGGTTTTCATTACCTTTTATGGATTTCCTTTTCGGTGCTGGTGGTCACCGGTTTTGCCCTTAAGTTCCCGGAAGCCTTCTGGGTAAAATGGCTCTTTGCCATGGGCATGAATGAAACCATCCGCGCCTTTATCCACCGCTTCTCCGCCTTTTTGATGACTATGGATATGGCGATTCTCATTATTTACATGGCTTTTGCGAAACGGGGCAAGGGCGTCACTTATGAAATGCTGCCCAGGAAACGCGATTTTACCGATTTCTTCAAAGCTCTAAAGTTTTACTTAGGGCTATCTAAAGAGAAATCACAACCTAAGTATGCGATTTTCAATTTTGCCGAGAAATTCGAGTTTTGGGCCTTGATGTGGGGTACCTTAGTCATGCTGCTTTCAGGTTTGATACTATGGTTCCCCAAATCCATACCCGCGGGCTGGCCGGCCTGGATAATCGGAGCTGCCCGAGTGCTTCATTTTTATGAAGCGGTACTGGCCACGCTGGCTATTCTTATCTGGCACGGTTTCCACACTATCCTGCACCCTGACGAATACCCCATGAATACTGCCTGGTTAACCGGTTATATCACTGAAGAGGAAGCCGGACACCATTTCGAGGATGAAGCCATAAAGAAGATGAAAAAATCCGCCGCGGAGAAGGAGAAAAAAGAAGACAAAGAATAAAAATTAGATTTCGCAAGATAAAAATTTTGCGAGCAATAAGTTCTTGCAGCCCGATGGGGAAGCCGGAGGCGCTTCGGCTCCCGGCTTCCCCGGCGCGCAAGAGCGGATATTCAATAAAAAAACTTCAGAGAGTTGAAAAATACGCATAATTATACTATAATTATGTTGTAATTTTTAGTATTATGAAGAAAGAGTATGATTTCTCAAATTCGGTAAAGAATCCATATACAAAAAAGTTGAAGAAACAGGTAACTATCCGTATAGATGCCGATACCATCCAATATTTTAAAAACCTGGCCCGGGAACTGGGGATTCCCTATCAAAACCTGATCAACCTGTATCTTAGTGACTGTGCCCAACAAAACCGCAAACTCTCTTTAGAGTGGAGATCGATTCCGCCGCGGAAGAATTTGCAAGCACGGTAGGGCGCAGCATTTCTTAGGGCGAACGAATCGTTTCCAAACAAGGATATTTTATTTTCCCGCAAGGCTAAGGCGCTCCCTGAGAAGGATACTTTGTTTCTTCGGTTGGATATTTTCAAGGTAATTTCTCGTCGGTCTCCTTTTTTTTACTATGAGTTGATGTTTCCTCTGATTTATGGTAGATTATGGGCAGTGAGGTATAAAATGGTTACTATACAAGAAATAAAAGGGGCGATCGAGTCCCTGCCGAAGGGTGATTACCTTAGAATAAGGAACTGGCTTTTTGAAAAAGATTGCAGGTTATGGGAAGAAGAAATCAAAGAAGATTCAGCAAACGGACGATTGGATTTCCTGGTGGAGGAAGCACTGCAGGCGAAAAAAGCCGGGGCACTTAAAGAACTATAGATGCACAGGACAACAGATCGTTTTTGGAAATGTTTCTATAAACTTCCGAAGAATGTACAGGGGGTGGCAAGAGAGAATTTTGAGCTGCTGAAAAGGGACCCGAAGTATCCATCTTTACAATTTAAAAAAATTGGCAAATTCTGGTCTGTGAGAGTGGGCTTGAATTATCGTTCTTTGGCAGTAGAAGATGAAGTGAGCTTTATCTGGGTTTGGATTGGCACCCATGATGATTATGATAAAATGCTAAAATCTATGAGATAGTGTTTTTTCCCCGCTGTTAATTGTCTCTTTTCATGGGCGAAAAAATGTTAACATGCAATACCTGTCCCCCTGACTATAGCGCTCAGATAAAGT
>JAGLSW010001018.1 GCA_023135565.1 Candidatus Aminicenantota bacterium
TTCCTGACAAAGTCGTTAATCGCCGTCCTGTCTCTATTGGTGGCAGTGATGATAACGGCTTCATTACGTACCTGCGCCGGCAGTTCGGCATATCGCGAGGCGATAACCCGGAACCTTTCAATATTGTTTTCAATCCCTGTTACCCGGCTGCCTAACTTATTGAGACTGGCGGCAATATTATGATCCACGGCATCCTTAACCGCTTCTTTCAAGGCGCTGTCTTTGTGAATCTCTACTTCCATACCGGCGCCGGTTTTATAGGTTTCGACGCGGTAAGTAACAGGATTTTGCTCCTCTGTCGTATCTATCGCGGCGCCTGTTTTAACAAAAGTAACGGCGGCGTTATTTTCAAGCAGCTTTGCTTGCTTTACTATTTCTTCTTTATCTGTTTTAGATAGCTTCCCGGCATCATACACAGTCCAATGCGCCTTCTGTCGCAAAATATCTTTTAACTCGCTGTGCTGGATTCGCCCTTCTTTCAAAAGAACTGAGAATGGCTTACCTGCTCCAACAGGCTGCAATTGGTTTTTGTCGCCGATCAACACCATTTCGGCATTTTTCTTTTCCGCTGCTTCCAGCAGCCCGTCCATGGCATGGTTGTCGATTAACGACGCTTCGTCCACGAACCACACCTCTTTATAATTTCCGGGAGTGATTTCGTTTAAATTCGCGAAACGCAAGTCCCTGGCGTCACGGCCTGTCGCCCAGGTGCTCGACTGTTTTTGCAGCTTCATGAGATAGGCATGAATCGTGGCAGCGTCCTCGAAACCGGCTCTCTCTTTCAAATTCGTTACCGCTTTATTGGAGGGAGCAAGAGCTATCACTTTATAGTTTTCATCCTCATAAAAGTTTTTGGCAATGTTCAACATAAAAGATTTACCGACACCGGGATTGCCCTGGATAGCCCTGACCCGGTCTTTCGAGGTGGCAGTAAAAACCAGGACGTCTTTTTGACCGGTAGTCAGGGTGGTATTCTCCGCGTACCGGCGGACTTTATTTTCCTCAAAACCGGTTATATTATCTTTGGCTGATGCTGCTTTTTCATAAATACCGTTTTCCACATTGATGTTCTCTTCGGTGGCGAAATAGGCGTCCTCTCCTATGCTGCCCACTTCCAGGAATTCTCCGCTGTCAACTTTTTCTTTAAAATAAGCGGCCAGGTCCCCGGCGCTGATTTCGGCAGCGGCTTCGTCTTCCCTGCGCAGGTCGGAGTAGACGTCCATGGAACCGAAAACAAAGTCCGCTTTCGTAAAAGCGGCGTTCTTATATTCAAATTTCCCGGCAACTTTTGCAAGCAATTTATACCTGGCGGCCTTTTCCGCTTCTTCTTTGCTGAGTTCAGGCTCCTGGTGCTTCTTAAAATTCTCCGGTGGAAAATCGTTTATGCTGACCTTATCCTGCTCCCTTTTTACCGAATCGTACAAACTTTTGGCGTCGTCGCAAAAAATGGTTATCTCCTGCCCTGCGGCGGATAATTTCACCAGCAAATCGTTACTGTTGTTCACATTGTACTGTTTGCTGTCGAAATGTGCCAGCGCCCGTTTCTTATCACCCGCAGACATTACTTTGTAAGATGTGGAACATTGGGAGTGATCGAGGTAATTGTATTCCGCCGGGTCGATAACCACACTTTTCCCTTTCGTTTCGACAACGATAAACCTGTCCGGGGGATTGTTCTCCTTTTCTTTTATTTCGATCTTACGTACTGTCCCGGTGTCTCCCTTCGTAACATCGTGGCCGGATATTTTGTCATAATTTTCTAAAAAGATGATCTTATCTCCGGGGGCAAATTCCCTCTGCTGCTTCTTTCCTCTGCTGTCCCTGACGTCGAACACTTCCCCTGCACCGATCTCGCCCATGGTTTTGAGGTTCTGCCTGATGAAATCATTAATTCGCACCCGGTCGCGGTTGGTGCCGGTGATGACATGAGTCTGCTTCCTTTCAGCGGGAGATAAAGAAGTATAGGTCCCGGCTATCTTTTCAAGTCTAAGATCATCGTCTCTTATTTCCTGGATACGGCTCTTCAGCGTCTCGAGACCGGCGGCTATATCCCGATCGAGAACACTTTCAATTGCTTGTTTCAGGCTGCTGTCTTTAAACACTTCTACGTCGATACCGGGCTGCACCTGGATATTTTCTAACTGTCCGGCGTCGATAAAATCACAAGGCCGGCTCTTAAAAAAACTAACCACGGCATTATTTTGGGAAGCCTGCTGCAGGATTTTGTCCCGCTGTGCAGGGGATAGTTTAGCCGAATCGAATACCTGCCACACCTCTGTCTGCCGCACGATTTCGTCTAATTCGATATAACCGATTTTCCCATTTCCGATCATGTTGGCGAAGGGCCTGCCCGCGCCTACGGGCTGGAACTGTTTGGTGTCGCCGATAAGCACCACTTCCGCCTTTTTTAAGGCTGATGCTTCCATCAGCTTGTTCATGGCCACGTTGTCAACAAGCCCCGCTTTATCCACGAACCAGATTTCCCGGTTACTGCCGGGGGTGAGTCCGGCAAAATTCGCCTTTCGTAAATCTAAGGGATCGCCCCCTGCTTCCCAGGTCCCGGTTTCCTTTTGCAGTTGGATGAAATAAGAATGAAGCGTGGCTGCATCCTCGATACCAGCTTTTTCTTTCAGGTTATCCGCCGCTTTTTTGGTTGGAGTTAGGGCCACCACTTTATAATCGCCTTCCTGCTCGTAAAAATCCCTGGCAAAATTCAACATAAAAGGAACACCGGTGCCTGGCGCTGCCTGAACTGCC
Source organism: Candidatus Aminicenantota bacterium (assembly GCA_023135565.1). Classification (GTDB taxonomy): domain Bacteria; phylum Acidobacteriota; class Aminicenantia; order UBA2199; family UBA2199; genus JAGLQA01. The sequence continues at coordinate 2,758 of JAGLSW010001018.1, forward strand.
CGTACCCGGCACCTGCTGCCGGTCATAAACAATACCGCTTCTTTTTGACCGGTAGTCAGGGTAGAACGGTCTAAATATTTATTCACCTTCGTATAGGCAAATCCCGGTACATAGTTTTCCTGCTTTTTCACAACTGCGGCCTTTTCATAAATTCCGTTCTCGATGCGGATATTCTGTTCCGTAGAAAAATAGGTTGCTCCTTTCAACTCGCCCACTTCTATAAAATCTCCAGCTTTAACCTTTTGCTCAAAGCAATC
>JAGLSW010001019.1 GCA_023135565.1 Candidatus Aminicenantota bacterium
CCTGCCGGGGGCCAAACTTTTGAAAAAGTTTGAACAAAACTTTTGATTAGTTAGAAGCAAAAGCGCTCACCCGCCGCCCCCCCGGAGGCCAACAATACTTCAAGTGTTTTTCAATAATTTCCTGAAATTGCTGTTTACCGCTTTGTTGAGTTTTTCTAAAGGAACGCCCTTCACTTCTGCTATTTTTTCGGCTACCAATTTGACCCGCAGCGGTGTGTTGAGCCGCCCCCGGAAAGGTTGAGGCGATAAATAAGGCGAATCGGTCTCGGTAAAAATCTTACTTAAAGGAATGATTTCTACGATCTCCCGTAAAAACTCGCTTTTCTTAAAAGTCACGATACCGGAGATAGAGATATAATATCCCCGTTTTAAAATTTCCCGGGCGTCTTCTATGGTCCCGGTGTAACAGTGAAACACCACCGGCCTGCTGAACTTTGTCTTTTCGAGGATGTTCAGCGTCTCTTTCTCCGCCTGCCGCGAATGAATGATTAAGGGCAGTCGCAGTTCTTTGGCAATAGCTATTTGTCTTTTAAATACTCTCTGCTGGTTTTCCGGGGTGGAGAAATTGTAGTGATAATCGAGACCCGCCTCGCCGACAGCGAGAACCTTTTCTTCAAAATCTTTATTTTTCAGGAATTGCAGCAGGTCTTTTTCAACTTGCGGTGAATATTTATCGGCGTTGTGGGGGTGGGCCGCGGCAGTACAAAAGATATTCTTGTGATATCCCAGGATTTCAGTTGTTATTCTCAGCGAATCTTTTTCATAGGGATCGGCTACTGTGACCAGTTTAGAAAAACCGGAAGCGAAGCATTCTTTTATGATTTCTTCTCTTTTGCCGGCGAAATCTTCCATATCTAAGTGGCAGTGAAAGTCTACAAAGTTCATGCTAACCTCGTTCGTTTATTTTTTTTCACACGGCTGGTTTTGGATTCCCCAGCCTCTGCTGTAAGTATACCACACAATCTTTAAAACAAAAAAAAGCAATTTTAGCCACAGAGAGCACCGAGGACACAGAGGGGGGGCGTGCCCGCAGCCCATGAACGTGGGAGAAACGACTTCTTCACGTTTAAAAAATCTTCGTAAAAAAACAAGATTTTTGCTAATACGTAGTATAGGAGTTTGTTGAAAAACCCCACGGCGTGGGGAGCCTATGAGCCGCTTCGCGGGGGGAATTTTCCACAAATTAAGGTGGGAAATTAGGGTGAACGCACTGCGTTCCTCCGCTGTTTCGGCGTCCCCGGCCAATAAGCCGCTTAACGCCACCCCACGTGCGTGGGGCCGCCGGAGGCGAAAAATTTCCCTACTCCTTTCTAACGCCACCCCACGCACGTGGGGCCGCTCCTTACTCGGACTTATTTCTTTTAGCCTTTGAAATCTTTTCTTCTAACAAAATGGGGTATAGTTTCCCGTATAGGGAGTTTAGAAAGGTTTTCAAATACTCTTTTTCTCCCGGCACTCCCGGCAGGACAAAAACCATATCGCCGTTCGGTGAAACGCCGATAGTTGTGGGAGTATACCAGGGGATATATTTCTTGAACTTTTTAGAACTTATTAACGGGAATTTAGCGCCTGTAATTTCTCTCAGTTCTATTTCATCTTTTAGTTCGTTTTCGGGTACGATGCCAGTTACGATAAATTGGCCCGGCAGATCATTGAGGGTTTCGATAAACTCCATACAGTCGCGGCAATTGTTTTTTTTGAAGAACACATATAGAAAGAAAGGCACTTCCACATCGATTTTTTTCGATGTTTCCACCAGGGGGAAAGTTGGGGTTGCCGGTATCCGGCTTTCTTTGTACAGGAGGCTTGACAGCACTAATATGATTACTGCCATTACCCCTATGACATAGTTTTTCACTTATATAATCCTCAATTTCATTGAATTTTATATTTCAAAATAAAATAGTCGTTCTTGTTTTCGTTCGTGTTGTCGGCGAGAGAATACAAAATACCCTTGTCTTTGTCGAACCACATCCTACGGTCAGGTTGATGTGAGATTGGTACTTCTTTTATAAAATCGCCATTCAACGTGTAAAATTGTAGAAAGAATTTTGATTTCCCCGGTCCTTCATAAACCACAAAGAGATACTCCGAACGTGTAAAGATATTCCTTACAAATGACCTTCGCGATTTTTCACTACTATATTGATGAAATTTTCCTTGACTACGGATATCAAGCAATGTATCAACTATATCGGCAGGCGATTTGTATTTAGTACTCACTTTCGGCCCAAACACCTGTGTTGTCTTTGTATTGATATTTAGTTTGGTAATTCTTAAATCACCTTCCCAGACAAAATAAATATCCTCGCCCTGAACATCGAACCAACCTCTTACTCCTAATGCTCGCTTTAGAGAATCCTCCTTATTTTCGTCACCTAGTGCCAATCCGTATTTATGATAAGAAGGTAATAAAAAGTCCAAACTGCCATCTTTTATATTAGTAGAGTAAAGTTCATGAGCAATCCCTTGAGGACTCTCTTTATATCCAGAAATTATTAATTTATCGCTACCATCTATTAACTGGACGTCTTCTCCTAACCGCAAACAATAGATTTCCTTATCTCGTTTGAAGTCTGTTCGGCCTATCCGGTCATACACAAAAATTTTTCTCTGCCCTATATCCATTACAAGAAATTTACTCTCCTTTTTGTTATAAGAACAATATGCCGGATATACAAGTTCACCCGGGCCAAAACCTTTGCGCCCGATGGTCTTAATATATTCCAATGTCTCCCCGACCTTTTCATAGATTTTTATATCCCCGGCTTCCTTATCAGGGATGATGAAAAGACCATCCTCTGTAACACAAAAGGACCACGGCATCAATAGGGCCGGTTTTGCGGAAACATTTAATTTCCCAACGTATTCGACATTAACTCCAAATAATTCGCTTGTACCAACGGTACTAAAACAAAGAATAACCGACAGCATAACGGCTGCCAATTTTGCAACTGATTTCATTTCTTCCTCCCATACATGAGAAACCCCTCACCACATCTAAAGGGGAATTCTCCAAAACGGTTTTTTTTGATTTATTTATGTGGCGGCTCATCACCACCACCAACGATGAGCTACCTCTTTTTTTTACTTCATCACATTTCATCTGCTTCAATTTATTCTTCCTCACACATATTGTAACAGAGCAAATAAGAAATTCAATTGGCCTTTAGTTGTAAAGTTGGCACTAATTTTGCTCTTAAAAACATAGAGCCAAAGTTCTATAATGGATTCAAGGTAATACAACCAAAGTCCTATGTTCAGGTTTCGGCGATACAACCAAAGTCCTGTATGGTAAGAACAATACACAAAAGCTTCACTCCAACCATGGCGCAACCTCAGAGGTTTAGTTTTAATCCTTTGGTTCATCTCGGCAAAGCGCATTCTGTTCCTTTATTCCCGCAATAGTAAGAGCCATCAGGCCCCTCAACCCAGATACCTTTTCCACCAGCTGCTGTCGTTTCAAACGAAACGAAGTTAGAGATAGAGAAAGCAATACCTACTATCATAATAGCTACCATCAGTAGCTTCAAAATTTTCCGCATCATAATAAATTCCTCTAAGGTACCCGGCCCGATAGTTTTTCTTTAAAAAAAACCGAGTATACTTTATTATACAATGAGTTTATGAATTTTTCAACTTATTTTTTTTCTTCGAGAAATCCGGGTGATCAACGACAATTAAAAATTTCAGTCAGCAACACCAATATGATTACCGTCAATAGCTCAGTTATATAATTTTTCACTTCGATAATTCTCAATCTTAACGGATTTTATATTTCAAAATAAGAAAGTCTTTCTTCTTTTCTTTAGATTTACTACTGACAAGAGAATACAAAATCCCCTTGTCTTTATCGAAACACATCCTGCGGTCAGGTTGTCCCGGGATTGGCACTTCTTTTATAAAATTTCCGTTCAGCATATAAAATTGCAGCCAGAATTTTGATTTGCCCGGTCCTTCATAGATCACAAAGACATATTTCGCACTCGTAAAGACATTCCTTACAAATGACCTTTTGAATTTAACAATACGATATAGATGGAATCTACCGTGAGTGCGGTTATCGAGTAACTCGTTAACTATATCGGCAGGTGATTTGTATTTCGTCTTCATCTTTACTCCCGGACCAAACACCTGTGTTTTCTTTGTGCTGATATTTAGTTTGGTAATTCTTAAATCCCCTTCCCAAACAAAATAAATATCATCTCCCTCGACATCGAAACGACCTATTACCCCTAATGCTTGTCTCAGAGAACCAGCCTTACTTTTTTCACTCTGACTCAATCCGTATTTTTGGAATGAACGCAGCAAGAAATCCTCATCGCCAGTTTTTATATTTGTAATGTAAAGTTCATGGTCGGCCCCATGAGGCCCCTCTTTGTATCCCGATATTATTAATTTATTTCCTATTAACTGGACATCATCTCCCGACCTGAAACAATAGATCATTTTTACTCGTTTGAAATTTTCCCGCCCAACCCTATCATATATAAAAATTTTCCTCTGCTCTAAATCCATTACAATAAACTTACTCTCTTTTTCGTTATAAGAACAATAAGCCGGAGATACAAACTCACCCGGGCCAAAACCTTTGCGCCCGATGGCCTTAACATATTCCAATGTTTCACCGGCCTTTTCATAGATTTTTATATCCCCGGATTCCTTATCAGGAATTATAAACAAGCCATCCTCTGTAACGCAAAAGGACCATGCAGCTAGCAGTGCGGGTTTTGCGGGAACTTTTAATTTCCCAACGTATTCAACATTAAATCCAAATAATTCGCTCGCACCAACGGTACTAAAGCAAAGAATAATCGACAACATAAAGGCTGCCAATTTTGCTACTGGTTTCATTTCTACCTCCCATGAGAAATCCCTTCCCTGTGAAAGGTAATTCTCCAAAACGGCTAATTTTTGATCTATCTGAATGGTGAATAATCTCCGCCAATAACGGTGAGATACCTTTTCCCTGTAAGTAAAGACATTTCATCTGTTTCAATTTATTCTTCCTCAAGAAATTAAAACATGCTAATAAAGAAACTCAATGGCACTTAGTTGCAAAGTTGGTTCTAATTCTTCTTCCAAATACATCATACTAAGAAATAATACTACATAAAAATAAGGATGTCAATAATATTTTGATTTTTTTTATCATAGTAATTAATTGTAAATTTCCAGGACTCATCGCTTGACCACGACCTAATCTAATCCCAATTTATCCTTGTCCTCTTTCGTTAATTGCGCTATTTTCGCTGTCTTTAGCCACCGGTAAATCGCTTCGGGTGTATACCATTCTTTCATGGTTCCGTCCGCCAAAGTTATTAAAACCGCTTTGCTCTCAGGCAAAAAATCGGCAGATAATATTGCCGCATCAAAATCAATATTTGATAGGATTTTCCCCTCGACAGTATATAACCTCGCTTTACCATCAATCAAAGTGGCAAACACCATGCGACTGTCCGGCGAAAACGACAATTTTGATATTGCTGAATCCGCTTTAATACTCGCCAGGGGTAATCCGTCTAAATTCCATAATCTCGCCGTACCGTTATCTAAGATTGCGCAGATCAGGTTATTGTTAGGTGAGAACATTGCTTCGGTTATTTTCCCATCAGATTTAATCTTCTTAAGGAGTTCTCCCCTCACGCTCCATACACTTGCAGCGCCTTTATCTGAAATTACAAGAAGAAAGCTTTCGTTAGGGGAAAACAATGCTTTGGAGATAGCCCCTTCAGGAGCGATCATTTTTTTTGACCTTTGCTCAGTTTTCATGTCCCATATTCGTGCGGAGCCGTCACGCGAAATTATAAGAAGCCACTTTGCTTGAGGTGAAAAAATAACCGAGGATATTTCTCCATCAATATTAATTATTTTTTTATCCTTCAGGAATTCTTTTTTCTCGACATCCCATAATTTCGCGATGTTTGTGTTCGCAACCGAGATTGTAAGTATCCATTTACCGTCAGGGGAAAGTTTAGCAGATGATATTGCTCCATCAGGGCTAATTATATGTTCACTGTAGTTCCTACCCTCATCCCGGACCTCAACGGTGCCATCCTGGGAAATTGTGAGAGTCGGTTCTTCCTCAATTTCTACATCTGTAGTATGTCTCAATCCTGTCAAAATATTCGGCAGTTCCCATATTTTAGCTGTGCCGTCCTTAGATGAGGTAAGGATACGGTTGCCATCTGTAAAAACTACAGATGATGTTATCGCCGCATTATGTCCCTTTAAATCAGCCAAAAAATTACCAGCCCGGTCGCACACCCTGAATGTGCCATCGTCGAAGGCAATTAGTATACGGAGATCATTCGACAGAAATGCAGCAGCGGTTATCGGTTTATCATTCTTCAAACCCAACATTTTCTCTTTTTTTAGACTCCACAGTTTTAAAGTCCCATCTTCGGACGCGGTTAATATACTATTACCGTCGGGGGAAAACACAGCAGAAACTAAAGCCTTATCATGTTTAAACTCCGATACGAGATTACCGTCCAGGTCAAGCAATCTGGCGCCTTTATTCCACGATGCGGTGAGTATACGTTTTTCGTTTGGAGAAAAAACAGCGAAAAACAATATCCCATTATCAGTTAGGGTTTTTACCAGTTTGCCTTTTAGGCTGAATATTTTCGCAGTGCCATCCCTTGAAGCAGTGAGGATACGGGTACCACTTTGAGAAAACACAGCGGACGCGATTGTCCCTTGATGGGGCAAATCTAACAGCACGTTACTTTCCATATCAAATAATTTCACACTCTTATCCCAGGAAGAAGTTAACGCAAGATTTCCATTCGGTGAGAAAACGGCTGAGTTTATCCTGCCTGTATGCCCCTTTAATTCAATAAGCAGTTCTCCGCTTTCATCCCATATCCTGGTGATACCATCTTCGCAAGCGGTGAGAATACGGCTGCCGTCAGGGGAAAATGCAGCGGAATAAACCTCCTCTTTATGGCGCAGGATAGTTGTATAGAAAGGATTCTCAAAAGAAGAGTATCCTATCTTACTCAACACTTGGCAGGTACGTGATGGGGGATCGGGCAATCCCATTTCATAAGCTGCCTCGGCAATGCGTATAGCTTTTGTATTATCATTTGGAAATTCCAGCAGCGCTTCGGCTGTCAGCCTATTGACCCGGGCATTTTTATATTGCTCATTGGCATATCTTGCAGTATAAGCAAATATGATTGCTATAAACAAAAAGAATCCGATAGCAATTTTATAATAACGTTTTTTTATTTGTTCCCTATATTCCTTCCTTTTCGCTTCATTAATTCTTCTGTCTCTCTTTTCTTTTATGATTGGCGCCAACACGTCATGAATTACCTCAACATACTCATTTTCTCCCTCAGGAAATATGTGAAGTATCCTGCGCTCTCCCATTTCCAGTTGTTTGATATATCCTTTCAATGGGTGCTCGGGTTCCAGGAGAAATGGTGTTCTAAGTCCCCTCTCGGTCAACAATTTTGTTTCGATAAATCCCTCTACCTCATTTGGGAAATCCGTTATCACAGTATCGTAAAATTTTTCTAATATTTTATATTGTTCTTCTTCCGTTATTGATTTTAATTCTCTTTTCTTTCCATATAATTGGTGGCAAAGCAAACTTAGAAATACCGGTTCAAATTCCATTTTTTTCAATTTTTCATCCGGGATATTCTCACCACTAACCTCTCCCGCAGGATCGAAACGGCTTAATATACTATTTATCATTTCTTCTTCCTGGAACCCTCCGGGCATAGAGATTATTTCCTTAGCCTGCTTTCCATTCAAAGCTTTCACCCTGAACATGGTCTGGTCAATAGAGGCGATCTGTGATTTCAAATCTGTCAGGTGGGGCAGGTAATCTTCCCGCAGACTGATAACCACCCGCACTTCCGGCCGTGAGGTGGACAATGAGAACTCTTTCTCTCCTTTCAATATCTTTTCCTTTAAAGGAACCGGGAATTGGTTTTCAATCAACCAGTAAAGCTCATCGATCAATTTATCCCTGTCATGGTGATTTTTGCCCAGGGTAAATATTTCCTCGAACTGGTCAAAGACCATTACGGGTATTACCAAATTTTCATCTTTCGCCCCGGAGCAACAGAAATGGTTAGCCCGTTGAAAATACTCCCAAAGCGATTCTTCTTTAAGTATTGGTCCCACCGAGTTATTCCCATCCCTGGCTTTTAGTACGACCTTTAGACCGTTTAACTCTTCTTTGACCGTCTTCTTTATCTGTTCGAGTAAAGGCAGTGTCTGTCCTGAATAGTTTAACCGCACCCGTATCGGCAGAAATCCATTTTCCCGGAGCAATGGAAACAGCCCTGCGTTTAATAATGACGTTTTCCCAATACCGGACTTTCCAAAAACCACAGTTAGTGGTTCGTTCTTTATTAAATCAGAAAGATCTTTTTTATCTTTCTCCCTGCCATAAAAAACTTCTCTATCTTTTTCCCTGTAAGAGATCAAGCCCTTATATGGGTTTTCATTTTCTGTCCGAGAGTTACTTCCTCGCATCTTCATGTTTCTTTTCATTATACACCATATGTTGTTAAGAATTCACAATCAATCATTTGCTACCGGAATTTCCTCCTTAATATCCAATAATGACTTTTTTAATTTTTCATAATCTCCCACTTTATCTCCATTTGGAATTTTGATATGGAATAAATTTTTAAAATCTTTATACATCCAGAAAGTATCGTCTATTATAACAGGCATTATTTTATTGGGATTCTTTTTTAATTTCATGTTTTCGATAGCTCTCACCCACTCTTTACTATGATATCTTAAGTCATTAGTTCCAGCCAGATTCTCAGATTCCCTCGAGATAATAGGTATGAAAACCGGACATTTATCTATAGCATTCATAATGGTTTCATCAATCCCATCACCAGGTTTAAGCTCAAACTGATCTAACCACACATTGATACCATCACTTTTCAAATGTGTTGCCAATCGTTTTGATGCTGCCTTATTACCTCCATGATGTGAAATAAAAGCGAGTGGTTCTACATTTTCTAATTCCTTTACTTTTTTTGTTCTTCCTTTTTTTTCTGTTTTACAGACAGGAATTCTGTCTTCCAATAATTCAGAGACTTCCTCTTCTTTCATTCTGTCGCTCAGACAGTCCACAAAATCTTTTGATTCACAGTAATAAATAAATTCAACTTTATAATCTTTTAAAAAATTGATTAATTTATTAAATTTCTTTTCATTATAGGTACCGGGAATACCCCCAACAATAACAGTTAACCGTTGATTATGGGATGTCCGATAATATTTTTCAAAGACAGGAATGAAAGAACGTAAAAACCTATCATCACACCCCAAAAGAAGTAAAGAACTGTTTTTCAATTTACGGGACAGGTTATTCTGGCGGTTTAACTCCATATCTTTATGGAATTCCAGGATAGTGTCCCTTTTATCTTTCTCAGTATAAGCAGGGCGTAAATCCCCAAAATTCCCGAACATATGATAAACCAGGGAACATTGATATTTCTCAATATCATCGAAAAGTTCGTCATCAAGCAGATGCAGATACTTTTCGTGAACGGTATAACTCAACACCCTTGCCTGGATTTTTCTAACTTCTTTTAAAATTTCGGATAAGAAGTTATCGTAAACAGTGGTTATAAATATGTTAAGATCTTCAATATGTGCCAGTTTCCATATCGAGTTAAATGGGATCAATTGAACTCTTTTTAAAGTCTTATTGAAAGAATTTGACTGGGCCAATTTATCGGGATTGTATTTTTCAAAGAAATCCAAACAGAGTTCAGCAAATTTATGACCGGCGTCAGTGGAAAGTTCTACTCCGAACTCTTGTGCTATTTGTCCCGCCAGGAAATCGTAGAGCAAAACTTCTCGTTTATCCTCAGTCTCAATCCGGTAGAGATTCTGACCGATAACAGGGATAACATTCTTATTTTTGATTAGCTCTATCAGTTTATGCCAATCGAATTTATCGCACTTAACAGACGTCATGACTTTCCCCTTGATAAGAAAGCCTCACTTCATACATCTTGTTTCTTGAAGGCACAGCTTTTCCTAATGTTTTTTTAATAGCCATCTAAAAACCTTCCTTTTTTTCCGGGTTAAGCTTTCTCAACCCGAACCAAATATCTTTATATCATACCGGAGAAAGAATGTCAAGTCCGAAAAATTCCTAACGTAACCAGGAAATCCCCGATACATCGCGGTTATTTATATCAGCAACCATCCTCTATCTTTTTAACAGTATTAGGGAGAGTGCTCAAATCAGCGGCAGATTTATTTATTATCTGATCCCCAGGTATTCCGAATGATTGAAATTCTTCGTTCTTGTCATAAACCACAGAAAACACGATAAATTTCTCAGGTGATATTTTAATCGGAGGATCAAGTTTTACGTTTGCCTTCTCGTGGGCAAACAAAGAATATAACAGTTCCAACCCTAAAGATGAATCGTAGTGGGGATTCTCTTCCCGTTTCTTTTTATCAAGCTCTATCCATTCCCTACTATTCCCAGGCAGGACTTTAATATCGAATATAACTGCCGTGTAATCTCCTTCTCTCAGTTTTTCCACCGCTTCTGAAACAGATTTAACACTGTCTACTACATAACCGGCTCTAAACAATGCACTCAGATAAGCACCGAAATCTTCAAATTGATCCTCTAACCATAGGATTTTTCTTATTCCCATTGTTACTCCTTTTTCGTTCGATTTTGTTTAGGAATCCGTATCGTGACTTCTGTTACATAAGGAATTTTATAATGCGGGGGATCGCTTTCTTTTCCCACGGGACGACTTGTTATACCGATTTCACCGCCATGGGCCTCGATAGTATCCTTAACATCGGCAAGTCCCACACCGGTTCCATCTCTATCAGTGCTGTAGACTAATTCACTCCGGTAACCGAATTCCCAAATTTTCCCACTTTCTATTTCCTCCTTTTTTATTGGTGTGCCAAAACTCTCGATAGAAAATTCCACCACATTGTCAGGTTGTAATTCTCTTGCTCTTATTTTTACACTTCGACCTTTCCCTCCATAAGAATATTTCCTGGCATTATCCAGGATGTTACTTATTACCCGGTCGATATCATGAGTAGAGATATCAGCTACAAGGTTTCCCGAAGCTTTATAGTCGATTTCTATTTCTTTTTCTAAAAAAATCGGTCTAAATCGTTCAACGTTCTCTTCTAATATCCTCCTTATATCACGTTTCACTACTGAAATTTTTCTTTCCTTTTCCATACCGATATAAGCGCGGAGCGATTCTACCTTACGTTTCATTACTTTGCTCTCAGCCATCAGTATATTAGCGCCCCTGGTTAATTGGTCGAAAAGAATGCCCTGGAGGAATCCGATAAAATCATCTGTAATTAAAGATTTGATTTTATTATTCTTATCGTAGTCGATCTTATTCAATTCCTCTAAGACCCACAATGCTGTGTCCCGGATTGAATTAGCCAATAATATTTTGCTTGCTTCCGTTTGCAGACTGTGATCAAATATATTTATTATTACTGTTAATTTTTCTTTCAGAGTGCTCACAACTAAAGGATCAAACCCATCATGTTTTATACGTTTTGCCTCTTCGTAAGAGATATTTTCAGCGATTTCAGGTAGGCCATCCCGTATTCCAATAATTTTTCCCAATAATTTTTTCCCTGATTCTTTATCATAAGAAGCGGTAGCCACGACCGGTTGTGTTGTCTTTTGTAAAAGGGTGCCTACTTGATGAAATAATTCCGCATTCCCTGAAAATTTTACCACAGGGTGAAGAAATGAATGAATCAGTTTATTTATATCCGCTGTTGTCTTTTCCAACCTATCTTCAGCATTCTTTACTTGATTCCTCAACTTGATTTCCCTGGTAACATCACGAATCGTCCCTTCTCTACCGGTCACCTTGCCATTATTATCTTTTATTAAGTGCACATCAAGTGAAAGATAAATGGTTTTACCATGCTCGAAACTCTTTGTTTCAAAAGGATAATTCTGTAATGGTTTACCATTCTTGTCTGTTTTATATAAATCCCTGAAAAATTTTCCCCCTACACCAGGAACCGTGTGGAAGAGTTCCACTATATTTTTACCTATGGCATCTCCCCTATCCCTGAATCCTAATATTTGAGCGAAGCGATCGTTACATTGGGTTATTCGTTCACGCTTATGATCCAGATCATTTTCCGCATGTTTTATATGATAAAATCCAGTAGGCATCCTGTCAATCGCCCGTACAGAGTGTAACAAATTACTTTCCTCCATCTCCCTGACTAAGCCGGTTATACAGTCCTGTTCATCATACCAGCACACGTCGAACAAAATCTTTTTTTTACCATTGATTGTTACGGATATAGTATCGCTAAAAGGTCTAAGCTTGTTATCGTTGAGCATCTTCATTCTCTGCTCTCTTTCTGCCGGGATAGCATACATATCTGCAATAGAGTATTCCGATAAATCTTTTGCATCCTGAGGGATACCGAAAATTTCTCTGGCCTTTGCATCGCATTCCAGAAAGTGCCCCTCTTTAGTGACCCTATAGTATGCTAACCTGAAAAAACTTGCCGTCTTTAAAATTTCTTCTTTATCTAAATTTATCTCACTCATAAAAATTCCTCGATCTTCTACTGTTAGAGATATAGATTGTATAGCAAATTGAAAAAAAATTCAACCGGGAATCCACGAAAAAAATAACAGCGCCACCCCCTCTGTGCCCTCGGTGTGCTCTGTGGCTAAAAAAGTGCCTGCCCCAACATCCAACACCGGCGGCAGCCGGAACTCAACACCCACTCCCGCACACCCTGGCAATTAAAAGATTTTGGTTGACAATCGGCATTTTCTATGCTACAATAAAGGTACAGTTAGTTAAAAAAGATAATTGGTAAATATGATACAGCTTGAAAGAGGGGCGTTACCTTATGTTTCGTTTTAGGTAATGTATTAGAGCATTATTAAATTTTATTTTTGTAACTATCGCTCTCCTCACTAGGGCTCGCATCCGAAGTTTGGGTGTGAGCCCGCCTGTTCCCTTTCAGTTCGATTCACTTTAAAACCCTTGATAATAAAGGGCTTGTGGAGGTTAAGTTCCCGGCTCCGCGGCCTTCCGGGTGAGGATTTCCAGTTCTCTTCCCTCCATTTTAGACCTGATAAAAAAATAGACGCCCCCTGCCAAAGAAAAAACCAATAAGTAGGATGGATTTGCTATAAACACCGTTCCTAAAAAAATTAAAAACCAACCGAGATACATGGGATGACGGCAGTGCCTGAACACTCCGCTTTTTTGCTCGGCGTACCTGACCCGGGTAAATATCGACCGGCTGAAAGAACGCAGCAAGCCCACCTGTCGGGCGGCAAAAACAGATAATAAAAGCCCCGCAATTAAAAGAATTCCTCCGGCAATTCCCAATACCAACGCCTCCCTAAACATAGACGGCTGCGGAGTAGAAAAAATAAAAACCAATAACAGCACAGCAGTGACCACTATCAATAAAATATCAAAAAAAAGCCAGACCGCAAAGGCTCTCTTTTTGAACCGCCTACTCAGGAGACTGCCTTTTAACTGCTTCCAGTAAAACAGCAAGTTCACCGCTGCAAATAACGCAATGTATACACACATTAAAAAAAATTTATATTCATGTTGATTACTTTTCTACCTTGCCTCCGGGGGGGCGCCGCACCCACCCTATAAGCCTCCGGCGGCCCCACGCGCGTGGGGGGAGAAGACCCACCTGGAGAAAAGACCTTGTTCGTGGGAGATATGTTCGAATTGAATTCCTGCCGGCTGGGCAAGGAGAGCGGTTGAAAACATGGCTGCGGTCAGGAACAGGCAGCAGCAAAATTTTAAATTTTTTTTATTATATTTCATTTTAGCACATGCCTATTTTAAAGAAAATAATATAATTTTTCAATGGTCAACAATCGATGCTCGATGCCCGGTGATAGGTGATAGGTAATAAGCGCTCGATGTTCGATGCCCGGTGTTCATTTTTATAATTTTAGGTTTTGAATATTGGAACACAGTTTTTTTTTTGGTATAATAAAACGTAATCGGTAAATTTGAAAAGTTTAGGAGGTATAAGAATGAAAAAAAATCCAGTTATTATGTTTAGTATCATTTGTTTTTTGGGTTTGGTGGTTTTCTTAACATCGTCGGCTGTGGTCGAAGCGCCGCCGCCCCAAAACCGGGAGGCAGGTATAAAACCAACCGCTGTCCGGCCTGTGGGCGCTGTAAAAACCGACCTGCAATTCAGCAAATTCCCTCTCTATTTCATAGCCAATAAAGGCCAGGTAAATAAGCAGGCCCGGTTTTATGCCAAAACCGCAAAATACACCCTGTGGCTGACCGCAGAGGGTTTAGTTTTCGACAGCACCAAAGCCCCCGGCGGGGACAGCCATTTAGCCGCTTCGCGGCGCCCCTCTGTGTCCTCTGTGCCCTCTGTGGCTAAAATATCCCGTGATGTTTCAAGGCTGCTGTTTGTGGGGGCAAACAAGAACCCGGAGATGAAGCCGGTAGAAACCGCAAAACTAAAAGTAAATTACTTCAAAGGCAGCGATAAGTCGAAATGGCACACTGCTATCCCCACTTCTCTTGCTGTTTTGTATAAGAATCTTTATAAAAATATCGACTTAAAAGTATACGGTCTGGAGAAACAAATCGAATACGATTGGATCGTAAAACCGGGGGGCAACCCGGCGGACATCCAGTTCGAGTACAGGAATGCAAAGAAAACCCACATCAACGATAGCGGTGATTTAGTGGTGACAACAACATTCGGAGAATTAATTCACAAAAAACCGCTGAGTTATCAAGTAATGAAAGTGGAAGGCAGAAAGGCAGAAAGGCAAGAAGGCAAGAAGACGCAAAAAGAAAAGATAGATGTACGATTCAAAAAAATTGCAAAAAACACCTATGGATTTGCGGTAGGCGACTACGATAAAAACCGCGAATTAATCATCGATCCCCTGGTGCTGCCCTACTCTACCTATTTAGGCGGCAGCGCTGACGATTATGGCTGCGGCATAGCTGTAGACGGCAGCGGCTGCGCTTATGTGACCGGTAGAACATATAGTACGGATTTTCCCGTCCTGGGTCAAAACCAGGCGGATCAAACCGCTGTCGATGCCTTTGTCAGCAAAATAGATACCACGGTTAGCGGCGCGGGCAGTCTTCTCTACTCCACTTATTTAGGCGGCGCGGGCAGCGATGGCGGCTTCGGCATTGCGGTCAACAACAGCGGCGTTGTCTATGTGACAGGAGATACGGACAGCACCGACTTCCCTACCCTGAACCAGTACCAAACAGACCCCGGCGACAGCACTTTCGATGCTTTCCTGACAAAAATAGATACCACCCAAACCGGGAGCGCCGGTCTCCTTTATTCCACCTATTTGGGCGGAAACGGCGCGGACAGGGGCTACGGCATCGCCGCCGACAATTTCGGTTACGCTTATGTAACCGGGCCCACCGTTAGTTCGGACTTTCCCACCGTTAATCAATACCAAACGTACCAGGGCGAGTACGATGTGTTTGTAACCAAGATAAACACGAACCAAAGCGGCACCGGCGGCATTGTTTATTCCACTTACTTAGGAGGCGCAAGCTTTGATGAAGGCTGGGGGATAGCCATAGACGGCGACAGCAATGCCTATGTCACCGGCTGGACCGTCAGCACCGACTTTCCCACCTACAACGAATATATGACAGACCCCGGTGACGGCTTCGACGATGCCTTCGTCACCCGTTTAGATACGAACCAGCGGGGAACAGCCAGTCTCATCTATTCTACTTATTTAGGCGGTTCGGATATTGAAGACGCTTACGGTATTGCCACCGACGGCAGCGGCAGCGCCTATGTGACCGGCTTTACCTCCAGCGACGATTTCCCCGTCACGGAAACTATCCCCGAAGCCCTCCCGGGAGAAGATAACGCTCCTGTCCCCGATCTATCCCGGAGCAGAGCGATATCAGGCGCTCTCGATTCCTTTGTCACCCGCATAAATACAAATAACAGCGGAGCAAGTAGTCTAATCTATTCTTACTACTTCGGCGGAACCGCCAATGATCACGCTGGGGCAATAGCAGTAGACGCTTCAGGGAACGCCTATGCCACCGGCTATACCGACAGCACGGATTTCCCATTAAAGAACCAAAACCAGGGCGATCAACCCGATAATGATGCTTTCGTAATCATGATCGATACCAGCCTGGAAGGTTCCGCCAGTATCGTCTATTCTACTTACTTAGGCGCGGCAGGCTCAGACCAGGGCAGCGGTATAGCTGTGGACGCCGCCGGCAGCGTGTATGTCAGCGGGTCTACAGACAGCACCGGTTTCCCAACTCAAAATCAATACCAGTCCGACCCGGGGGACGGCGCACTCGACGCCTTTGTGGCAAAACTAAATTTCGCCGCTTTAACCGTTACCTCTCCCAATGGCGGCGAAAATTGGAACCTGGGAGCGACCCGGGATATTACCTGGACTGCGGCGGGCTTGTCCAATACTGTAAAAATCTCCCTGTGGAAAGATGGGTTATTAGTAGGAACCATTGCTGCCGGTATCGATCCCGCCGCGGGATCATATTCCTGGACCGTGGGGGAACACAGCGCCGGCACCGCGTTACCGGCCGGCGGCTGCACGGTAAAGATCAAAGAAACGGGCACTGCCATCGTAGATATCGGTGATGCCGCTTTTACTATCACCCCGGCGAAAATAACCGTTACTTCGCCTAACGGTATTGAAACCTGGCCCCAGGGCGCCGCCCAAAATATTACCTGGACAGCCCCGGCAATATCCGGGTTATTAAAAATCACCCTGTGGTACAAAGGGGGGCTCGTAGGCGTTATTGCCACCGGCGTCGATCCTGCCGCCGGTACTTATGCCTGGCCCGCGGGCCAGCACAGCGGCGGTTTTGCTCCGCCCAATGACGGTTATACGGTAAAAATCAAAGAAGTCGGCACTACCGCTGTCGACGAAAGCGACGCGCCCTTTACTATCGGCCAGCCGCCGTCCATAACCGTTACTTCGCCCAATGGAGGCGAAAATTGGGGACTCGGCGCCGTGCGGAACATCACCTGGATTAGCGACGGTGTTTCCGGTTCGGTAAAAATCACCCTGTGGAAAGATGGCCTGCTGGTAGGCACCATTGCCGGTACTCTCGAACCCTCTGTCGACACTTATGCCTGGACCGTGGGCGAACACAGCGGCGGCACTGCCCCGGTGGGAACAGGATATACCATCAAGGTTAAAGAGAAGGGCACCACAGTTTCCGATGTCAACGATGCGCCTTTTACCATCACGCCTTCCGCCATAACCGTTACCGCCCCCAACGGCTCCGAAAACTGGCCGGCCACCGCTGTGCGGAATATTACCTGGACATCCTTAAATGTTACCGCGCTCTTAAAAATTACCCTGTGGAAGAGTGGGGTATCGGTAGGCACTATTGCTTCCGCTATTGATCCTGCAGGCGGTTCTTATGCCTGGGTCGTGGGGCAGCACAGCGGCGGCACGGCAGACCAGGGTTCCGACTATACCATAAAAATCAAAGAGCAAGGCACCACCACCGCCGACGAGAGCGATGCGCCTTTTACTATCGGTCCAGCACCGACGATAACCCTTTCGTCTCCCAACGGCGGCGAGAACTGGTGGATAGGTGAAACGCAAAATATTACCTGGACCGGCAGCGGCATTTCCGGGTCGTTAAAGATAACCCTGTGGAAAGATGGGGTATTGGTAGGAATCATTGTCAGCGGTCTCGAACCCTCCATCAACAGCCATTCCTGGAACGTAGGAGATTATATCGGCGGCACCGCGGCGCCGGGAACAGGGTATACCATCAAGGTTAAAGAGCAAGGCACCACGGTATTAGATGAAAGCGATACCTCATTTACAATAGGAAGCGTCTAATAGATTAACACGAAAGCCTGGCCTCCGGCGGCCCCACGCGCGTGGGGTGGCGTTAAGCCGCTGCGCGGCAGGTCCCTGCCGGGGGCCAAACTTT